>JAIWOE010000067.1 GCA_020217165.1 Desulfovibrio sp.
TGGGCATCTCCCTGCTGTTGTTTCTGGTGCTGCTCATGCTCATCCGCCGGGTGGACAAAATCAGCGCCCAGCGACTGCAGGAGAAGCAGCGCCTGGAGCGCCAGCTGCATCAGAACGAAAAGCTGGCCAGCATGGGCCGCATGGTGGCGTCCATCGCCCACGAGATCCGCAATCCCCTGGGCATCATTCGCAGTTCCGCCGAGCTGCTCCTCAAGAAGCAGGGGGATGAGACCAGCCTGCACGGGCGGATTCTGAAGGCCATCCATGACGAATCCTGCCGCCTGTCCCAGATCGTCAGCGATTTTCTGGACTATGCCCGGCCCAAGGCCCCGCGGCGCGAACCCGTGGAGCTGGCCTCGGTGCTTGACCAGGTGCTGGTCTTTCTGGAACATGAGTGCCGCAAGTGCGGGGTGACGGTGGAACGCCAGATGGAGCGCGGTCTGGTGCTCTCCGGAGACAAGGACTTGCTGTACCGCGCCTTTTACAACATCGTCTCCAACAGCCTGCAGGCCATGGGCGGGCCGGGAACCCTTTCCGTGCAGGCCGCACGGCGCGGAAATGCACTGGAAGCCGTGATTCACGACACCGGTCCCGGCATTGATCCGGCCATCATTGACAAGTTGTTGGACCCCTTCTTCACCACAAAAGACCACGGCACGGGCCTGGGCCTGGCCATCACCAACGGCATTATCCAGGGCCACGGCGGCGAGCTGCGGCTGGAGAACGCCCCGGAGGGCGGCACCCGCGCCGTGGTGTTGTTGCCGGCTGCCTGATCCGCGCCGCGTCAGCGGGGACGTTGCATGTCGACGAATATTCTGTGCCTGGACGACGAGCCCAATTACCTGCTCATCCTGGAAGCCATGCTTTCCGACGCCGGGTATTCCGTCACGGCCCTTTCGGACCCGGAAACCGCCCTGGCCTACCTGGACGAAAGCGATGTGGACGTGATCATCACGGACATGAAAATGCCCAAGATGACCGGCCAGGATGTGCTGGAGCATGTCAAGAAGGCGCATCCGCACATCCCGGTGATGATCATGACGGCCTTCGGTTCCATCGAGGCTGCGGTGGTGGCCATGAAGATCGGGGCCTTCGACTACATCACCAAGCCTTTTTCCAATGAGGAGCTGCTGCTTTCCGTTTCCAAGGCCATGAAGATGAGCGCTGCCCAGCGCCAGTTTCGCATCCTGCAGGAATCCATGGAGGAGCGCTACGGCCTGCATCAGATCATCGGCCGCTCCCGCCCCATGCGCGATGTGTTGGCCATGGTGGACCGCGCCGCGCCCTCACGCTCCACGGTGCTCATCACCGGCGAATCCGGCACCGGCAAGGAGCTGGTGGCCAAGGCCATCCATTTTTCCTCCCCGCGGCAGAAAAATCCCTTCATTTCCGTTAACTGCATGGCCCTGAACCCTGGCGTGCTGGAAAGTGAGCTCTTTGGCCACGAGAAGGGCTCCTTCACCGGGGCCGTGGCTCGCAGGCGGGGCCGGTTCGAACTGGCGGACACGGGCACCCTGTTTCTGGATGAAATCGGCGAACTTTCTCCGGAAACCCAGGTCAAGCTGTTGCGGGTGCTGCAGGAGCGCACCTTCGAGCGGGTGGGCGGTGCCGAGCCCATCGAGGTGGACATCCGCATCGTGGCCGCCACCAACCGAGACCTGCTGGAATGCGTCAAGGAAGGCACCTTCCGCGAGGATCTCTATTATCGGCTCAACGTGGTGCACATCCACCTGCCCCCCCTGCGGGAACGCCGGGAGGACATCCCGCTACTGGTGGGTCATTTTATTCAGAAGTATTCGGAAATGAACAAGATGCCCCTCAAGGCCATCGCTCCGGACGCCATGGACTATTTGTCCGCCTACGAGTGGCCCGGGAACATCCGCCAGCTGGAGAACGTGGTGGAACGCTGCATGGTACTGGCCCCTGGCGAGGCCATCGGCGTGGAAGACCTACCGCCTGAGCTCAAGGACGAGGAGAGCCAGTTCAAGAGCGCCGTGGACCTCCTGCCTGCCCGCCTGGACCTGGCTGACACCCTGGAGAAGATCGAGGCCGCCCTGATTCGCCGGGCCCTGATCCGCAACGAGTTTGTGCAGACCAAGGCCGCGGAGGCCCTGGGCATCTCCAAGAGCCTGATGCAGTACAAATTAAAAAAGTATAAAATTTCTACGGCGATGTAGCCGATCACCATGGGCGAGGACGTCTCATCCGCTCGCAGCCTCGTTGCCGAAGAGGCAGCCTTCCCCGCCGCCACCGCCAGCGTGCGGGATTATGTGGAAAAGCTCAAGGCCTCGTCGCGCCTAGGGCCGCAGGTGGTCTGTCACAAGGTGTTTCCCGAACAGGACGCCCGCACCGCGCCCACGGTGCGGCCATGGCCCCGGGCCGTGCAGGGCGTGCTGGACCGCGCTGGCGTGGAGGCTCTGTATAGCCATCAGGCCCTGGCCACGGACCTGCTGCGCATGGGCCGCCATGTGGTGGTAGCCACGCCCACGGCCTCGGGCAAGACTTATGCCTACAACCTGCCCGTGCTCGAAGCCTGCCTGGCCGATGCCGACGCCCGCGCCCTGTATCTGTTCCCCCTCAAGGCCCTGGCCCAGGACCAGCTCAAGACCTTTCGCAGCCTGACGGAACATTGGCCCGGAGACGCCCGGCCCACGGCGGCCATTTACGATGGCGATACGTCTGCCCATTTTCGCAAGAAACTCCGGGTGGATCCGCCCCGGGTGCTGCTGTCCAATCCGGAAATGCTGCACCTGTCCTTCCTGCCGTATCATGATAAATGGGCCGCCTTCCTGGCCTCCCTCAAGTACGTGGTGGTGGACGAGGTGCACACCTACCGTGGGGTCATGGGCTCGCACATGGCCCAGGTGTTCCGCCGGCTGCGGCGGGTCTGCAGCCGGTATGGGGCGGACCCGACCTTTTGCTTCTGCTCGGCCACGGTGGCCAACCCCGTGGAACTTGCCTCCCAGCTCACCGGCCTGACGCCGGAGGCGGTGCTGGACTCCGGCGCGCCTCAGGGGCAGCGGCACGTGCTGTTTCTGAATCCCCTGGAGGGGGCCTCCCAGGCGGTCATCCAGTTGCTGCAGGCGGCCCTGCATCGCGGCCTGCGGACCATTGTCTATTCCCAGTCCCGCAAAATGACTGAGCTGTTGAGCCTTTGGGTGCAGCAGCGCGCCGGTCGGTTCAAGGGGCGCATCAGCGCCTACCGGGCCGGGTTTCTCGCTGAAGAACGCCGGGAGATCGAAGCCCGCATGGCTTCCGGCGAGTTGCTGGCAGTCATTTCCACCTCTGCCCTGGAGCTGGGCATCGATATCGGCGGGCTGGATTGCTGCATCCTGGCCGGCTATCCCGGCACAGTGATGCAAACCCTTCAGCGTGGCGGTCGTGTGGGCCGGGCGCAACAGGAGAGCGTGGTGGTGCTGGTGGCCCAGGAAGACGCCCTGGATCAGTACTTCATGCGCCATCCCGAGGCCTTTTTCTCCCGACCTCCCGAGGCCGCGGTGCTTAATCCGCACAATCCGGTCATCCTGGCCCGGCACCTGGAATGCGCTGCCACGGAACTGCCCCTTGCCGACGACGAACCCTGGCTGGAGGATGTCGAGGTCCGGGCCGAGGCCCGACGCATGGAGCAGGCCGGCCGGCTCCTGCGTTCCAAGGATGGCTCCCGACTGCATTCCCCGCGCAAGAACCCTCACCGTGAGATCGATCTCCGCGGCGCCGGCGGCACCTACACCATCGAACTGGCCGAGGCCGGCACCGTCATCGGGCATGTGGATGAGCACCGCGCCTTCAAGGAAACGCACCAGGGGGCGGTGTACCTGCACCGCGGGCAGAGCTTCGTCATCACGGCTCTGCACGTGGCCGCCCGGCAGATTTTCGCCCAGCCCCGCAAGGTGGACTATTTCACCCGCGCTCGGGGCAACAAATCCACGGAAATCCTGGAGGTGTATGGGCAGGCCACGGTGTTTGGCACCCGGGTGTTCCTGGGCCGCCTCAAGGTGACGGAAACCATCACCGGCTACGAAAAGCGCAGCGTGCATGGCCAGAAGCTCCTGACCATCGTGCCCTTGGACTTGCCGCCCCTGCTGTTTGAAACCGAAGGCATCTGGATAGAGATTCCCCTGGCATTGCAGGAAGATGCAGAAAAACACTTTTTGCATTTCATGGGCGGCATTCATGCCCTGGAGCATGCGGCCATCGGCATGCTGCCTTTGCTGGTGATGACCGACCGCAATGATCTGGGGGGCATCTCCACCCCCATGCATCCCCAGGTGGGTCTGCCGGCGGTGTTCATCTACGACGCCGCGCCGGGTGGGGTGGGGCTGTCACGCCAGGCCTTTACCCAGGCCGAGGCCTTGTTTACCCGGACCCTGGAGGCCATTGCCGGCTGCCCCTGCGAAACGGGCTGTCCCTCCTGCGTGCACTCTCCCAAGTGCGGCTCGGGCAACCGGCCCATCGACAAGGCCGCCGCCGCGTTCCTGCTGCAACGTCTCATCCAGGGCGCACCGCCGGCGGATTCCCCCGGGCCCAGCCTGCCTGCACCGCAAGGCCTCCCTGAACCCAGCAAGGAGTCTTCCATGCCCCCCGCCGCATCCGATCCTGCCCGCCCCCGCAACTCTGGCAGCCTTTCCTGCCCTGGCCGGTATGGTGTGCTGGACGTGGAAACCCGCCATGCCGCCGAGGAGGTGGGCGGCTGGAAACATATCGCCAAGATGGGCGTCTCCGTGGCGGTACTCTATGACAGCCTGGACGACCAGTTTCACAGCTTCACCCAGGATGACCTGCCAGAACTCTTTGAGCGGCTGCAGACCCTGGATCTGGTGATCGGCTACAATCTTAAGCGATTTGATTATACGGTCCTGCAGCCGTTTGCGCCATACCTTCTCCAGTCCCTGCCCACCCTGGACATGCTGGAAGCCGTGCAGCAACGCCTGGGCTACCGCCTGAAGCTGGATACCCTGGCCCAGGCCACCCTGGGTGCGCCCAAAAGCGCCGACGGCCTGCAGGCCCTGGCCTGGTGGAAGGAAGGGCGGTTGGATCTCATCGAAGAATACTGCATCCAGGACGTGGCCATCACGCGGGACCTCTACCGCTACGGCTGCGAGCACGGGTATTTACTGTTCACCAACAAGGCCAGGCAGGTGGTGCGGGTGCCCATTTCCTGGTAGCGTGCCAGGAAAGTGATGCGTCCCTGGTGGTGGCGTGTCAGTGCTGTTCGCGCAGGGCGTCCAGGAGCAGCCGTCGGGCAGGGTCCCAGGGAAAGGTGGCGCCGGTCCAGCGGGTGAACTGGCACTGCGCCTGGCCAAGGAACATGCGCAATCCCTCCAAGGCCAGCGCCCCGGCGGTGCGGGCGTCCATGAGGAACCGGGTGCGCAGGGGATTGTAGACCAGGTCGTAGGCTGCGGTCACGTGGGTCCAGGCGTCCTCGGGCCAGGGGGACTGGTCTTTTCGCTCCCCATGCATGCCCAGGGGGGTGGCATTGACCACCAGGGCCGCGCCAAACTCCGTGCGCTGGCTCCAGGGAACATGTTGCACGTGAAACAATTCCGCCAGGGCCAGGGCCCGTTCCGGGCTGCGATTGGCAATGCCGATGCGTGACACGCCCAGGGCGCTCAGGCCGGCCAGGGCGGCCCTGGCTGCGCCGCCGGCGCCGAGTACCAGAGCGGACTCGAACACCGGCAGCTCGCGCAGGGGAGTGAGAAACCCTTCCACATCGGTATTGTCGCCGCAGAGGCGGCCCTCATGCCAGTACAGGGTGTTTACGGCCCCGATCTGCCGGGCAAAGGGCGTGCTCTCGTCCAGCAAGTCCATGACTGCTTCCTTGTGCGGAATGGTCACGGACAGGCCATGGATGGGCAGGGTGCGCACGGCGTCCAGCATCCGGCCCAGGCGCTCCGGAGGCAGCTCCCAACGACAATACACGCCGGAGACGCCGGCTTCCTGCAGCGCCCAGTTATGCAGGGCCGGGCTCAAGGTATGCCCCAGGGGCTGCCCGATGATGCCCAGCAGCAGCTGCGGCGAATCCGGCAACGGACTGGGAAAGCGCTGCAGTTCCATGGCCGGCATGGAGCCTAGGCGGTGGCCATGGCCGCGTCGGCGGTTTCCCAGCCCCGGGCCAGGGCATTGGCATTGGCCGGGATGAGCTTGGCGTAATGCGCGGCAATGACGTTGGGCAGTGCCTGCTGCACGGTGTCCAGGGGAATGGCGTTGGTGGCGCGCAGCCAGGCGCCCAGGGCCACCATGTTGGCCATGCGTACGTTACCCTGTGCATCGGCAATTTCATTGGCCGCCACGGGGACAATTTTCAGCCGGGCTGCATCTCCCAGGGCAGGGTCCACCAGGGAGGAATTCACCACCACCACGCCGCCATCCTGCACCGTGGGCTGGAACTTGTGCAGGGAAGGCAGATTCATGATGATGCAGGACAGGGGTCGCTTGATGATGGGCGAACCGATGGGCTCATCGGAAATGACCACGGTGCAGTTGGCCGTGCCCCCGCGCATTTCCGGCCCATACACGGGAATGTACGTGACGTTGTAGCCAGCTTCCATGCCGGCATAAGCCAGCAGGTTGCCGATGAGCATCACGCCCTGGCCGCCGAAGCCGGCAATGATGGCGTCGAGGTACAGTGCCATTAGGAATCACCTCCGGACACGCTGCAGGCAGGGTCGTTGGCGTCGTCCTTGAAGACCCCAAGGGGGAAGTACGGGATGAGTTCCTTTTCCACCCGCTCATTGGCCTGCAGGGGCGTCATGCGCCAGTTGGTGGGGCAGGCGGACAGCAGTTCCACAAAGCCGAACCCGCGGCCGTCAATCTGGCATTGGAACGCGGCCTTGATGGCCTTTTTGGCCTCCACGATGCGCTTGAGGGAGGTGGTGGCCACCCGGGCGCTGTAGGCCACGCCGCCCAGGCCCGCCATGATCTCCGCCATCTTCAGGGGCAGCCCTTCCGTGGACGCGCACCGGCCGCCGGGGCTGGTGGTGGTTTTTTGCCCGGGCAGGGTCGTGGGGGCCATCTGACCGCCGGTCATGCCGTATACCGTGTTGTTGATGAAGACGATGGAGAGCTTTTCTCCGCGATTGGCGCAATGCATGGATTCGGCAAGGCCGATGGAGGCCAGGTCGCCATCACCCTGGTAGGTGAAGACAAAGGCGTCCGGCCGGGCGCGCTTGACACCCGTGGCCACGGCGGCGGCGCGGCCATGGGGGGCCTCCACCGTGTCCAGGTGCATGTAATTGTAGATGAACACCGAGCACCCAATGGACGAGACGCAGATGGTGCGTTCCACCTGTCCCAGCTCCTCCAGGGCTTCGGCCACCAGGCGGTGGGCAATGCCGTGATGGCAGCCAGGGCAATAGTGCATGGGCCTGTCCGCAAGCACCTCGGGCAGGGTGGCCACTTCCGTATATCCCTCCTGCTGGAGGGCGGCGAGATTGATGGATGTCATGGTCGCTCCCTGTGGAATACGCCTCAGGCCTTGGCCGCAAGGGCGTCCAGGATGGGCTGAATGAATTCGTCCGGGTTGGGCAGGTTGCCGGGCAGGTGACCGTGGAAGGCCACCTCGGCCTTGCCGGCCAGGGCCAGACGCACGTCTTCCACCATCTGTCCGCAATTCTGCTCGATGGTCAGGAACCGGCGGCCGGGCACAGCCAGGGCCTGCAACTGGGCCACGGGGAAGGGGAAGAGCGTGACCGGCCGGGCCACCCCCACCTTGTGCCCCTGCTTGCGCAGCTGGCTGGCCGCGCTGCGGGCAATGCGTCCGATGGTGCCGAAGGCCACGATGACGAGTTCGGCATCGTCCACGCCCACGGTTTCCAGGCGGGAGAGGGGCTGCATGTCCCGGTAGCGGGTCTGGAGCTTGGCGTTGTGGCCAGCCAGGGCGCCATCTTCCAGGAACAGGGACTTGAGCAGGCGTTCGGGGCGGCCCGAGGCGCCCTCCAGCCGCCAATCCTTGCCGGCGTCTGCATTCACATCCGGGGTCCAGGTGGTCACGGGTTCCTTCATCTGGCCCAGGATGGCGTCGCCCAGCACCAGCACCGGCACGCGCCAGGCGTAGGCCACGTCGAAGGCCTCGATCATGTGATCATAGGCTTCCTGACAGGTGGCCGGCGCCAGGACATAGCAGCGATAGTCGCCGTGTCCGCCGCCCTTGACGGCCTGGAAGTAGTCCCCCTGGGAGGAGCCGATGTCGCCCAGGCCGGGGCCGCCGCGGGCCATGTTCACAATGACGCCCGGCAGCTCCGAGCCGGCCATGTACGAGATGGCCTCCTGCATGAGGGAGACGCCAGGGCTGGAGGAAGAGGTGAAGGCCCGCACGCCGCAGGCTGCAGCGCCAAGCAGCATGTTGGCCGCGCCAACCTCGCTTTCCGCCTGGACGAACTGCCCGCCAACCTTGACCATCTCCGAAGACATAAGTTCCGGAATGTCGTTTTGCGGCGTGATGGGATAGCCGAAATAGCAGCGGCAGCCGGCGGCCAGGGCCCCGTACACCACAGCCTCGTTGCCTTTGAGAAACTTGCGCGACGCAGTCATGCCTGTTCTCCCTTGGCGCCCTTGGGCTTGGCGGATTTCTTGCGGAAGACCCGGATGGCAAAGTCCGGACAAATGCGCGCACAGGCGGCGCAGGCGGTGCAATCGTCCTGCCGCGCCACTTCCACCACCTTGTATCCCTGTTGATTGAACCGCGCGGACTGCTCCAGCACCTCCTTGGGGCAGGCGACGGTGCACAACAGGCAGCCCTTGCAGCGCTCCTCGTTGATCAGCACATGATGCATGGATTTTTCCTGCTGGGGTTACCGTGAGAGGCGGCCCATTCGGCCGAGGATCCTTCCTGTACACCAAAACCTCGGGAAGGCAAAGCTGTCCCAAGGTTGTTACAAAATGCACATGGCGTCGCCGTAGGAATAAAACCGATACCCGGATTCCAAGGCCTGGGCATAGGCGTGGTGCATGAAAGCCGTACCGGCCACGGCGCACACCAGCATGAACAGGGTGGATTTTGGCAAATGGAAGTTGGTGACCAGATGATCCACCACATGCAACGGCTTGCCGGGATACAGGAAAATATCCGTCCATCCGGCGTGGCCCTGGATGGCGCCGCAGGCATGGTACACCCCTTCCAGAATGCGGCAACTGGTGGTGCCCACGGCCACCACGGGCCGGCCTGCGGCTTTGGCAGTCACAATACGCCCGGCGGCTTCCTCGGACAATTCCACATATTCCGCATGCATGACATGCTCCAGGATATTGTCCGTGCGCACGGGGCTGAAGGTGCCGTACCCCACGTGCAGGGTGGCTTCCACCCAGTCCATGCCTTTGGCCAGGCAGGCAGCCTTGAGGGCCGGGGTCAGATGCAGCCCGGCCGTGGGCGCGGCCACACTGCCTGTCTTGTCCGGCCTGGCGTACACCGTCTGGTAGCGCTCGGCATCTGCCGCCTCCGGGGCGCGCTCCAGGTATGGAGGCAGGGGCAATTGACCAATCCTATTAAGGATTTTGTGCAAATCTCCCTGCCAGCGGAGCAGGATGTCTGCCATGCCGTATTCCTGCTCCTGCACCATCACGGCGTGCAGGGCGTCGTCAAACACCATGCGCTGCCCAGGTCTGGGCCGCTTGGCGGCGCGCAGGAGGGCCGCGGCCGGCGCTTCGGTCCAGCCACCTGCTGCAGCCTGGGCCTGCCGTTCCAGCAAGGGGAGGGGAGTGAGCAGCAGGCATTCCACGCGACCGCCGGTCTCCTTGTGCCCAACCACCCGGGCCGGCGCCACCTTGCTGTTGTTGACCACCACCACGGCATCGGCTGGCAGCAGCTCAGGCAGATCCAGCACCGTGCGATGCTCCAGGATCCGGCTTTTTCTGTGACAGACCAGCAGCCGCGCCTGTTCCCGCTGGGCCGTGGGATGGCGGGCGATGGCCGTGTCTGGCAGGGAAAAATCATAGGCCGCCAGCTGATGGGCCTTCAAGGGTGGATCGAACACCGGCGCAGGGGGAGAGACAGCAGAATGACGCATTGTTCCTCGGTGAAGGGATGGTTCCATGAGACTGTATCTTGACGTATTCTTACCCAAATTACGACTTGGATTTTTTTTGTATTTTGTATAGAGATTTTTTATTGTACAGCAGTCAAAAGATGATCCATACCTTCGGCAACGCAAGCTTACGCCAGTTGCCCGGTGTGGGCGAAGTCATGATTGCAGCCCGCGTGCCGGGACCCGGCATGCCCTGCTTCAAGCGTGCGCTTGGGGACGCCGAGACGCACTGCAGCAAAGGAAGCCTCATGAAAAAACGCCTGATGGGACTTGTTCTGGGCGCAGCCATTGTCGCCAGCGGCTGTTCGTTGACGCAGACGTCGGAATCCACCAGCCCCGCCGGGGGCGTGGCCCCGCCACCCGCACCCATGGATAACTACTATGATTTCAATGACGTTGCTGTGCCGCAGGAGATGAACCTCCAGCTTTCCGACAGCTTTATCCTCGAAACCCCCACGGCGCGCACCGGCGTGATGACCTTCACGGGCAAGGTGGATGCCGCCTCCCTGCGCAACTATTACGCCAACGTCATGGTCAAGGACGGCTGGACCATGAAAAGCGCCATCAAGAGCAACAAATCCATACTGCTCTTCGAAAAACCAGGCAAGTATGCCGTCATCATCATCACCGACGGCACGTTGCGCACCCGCCTGGAAATATGGGTCACCCCCGAAGCTGGCAGCATCGGCGAGGCCGGGTTCACCTCCACCGGCCAGGGCTCGCCCCTGGCTTACTGATGCTGGCATGCTCGACCACTTCATGCCCCCAGTGTTCCTGGGCAAACGGCTGCATCTGGGCCTGAGCGGCAGCATTGCAGCCTACAAAATGCTGGATGTGCTGCGCGCGTGGCGTCGTTGTGAGGTGGCCGTGACGGCCACATTGACCCAGGCCGGGGCGCGGTTCGTCACCCCCCTTTCCCTGGAGGCCCTGGGGGCGGATGCGGTGTTCACCGCCATGTTCGATGATTCCCGCGCGCCTGATGCCTTCGGCCACCTGCATCCCCTGCACACTGCGCAGGCCATGGTCATTGCGCCGGCCAGCGCCACCACCCTGGCTCGCCTGGCCCATGGCCTGGCAGATGAAATCTTGTCCTGCCAGGCGCTGGCCTTTCAGGGCCCCCTTATCCTTGCGCCAGCCATGAATCCGGCCATGTGGCACGCACCGGCCACGCAGGCAAACTGGCGCACTTTGCAGGAACGTGGCTGTATTTGTCTGGAGCCTGATGACGGCGGCACGGCCTGCGGCGACGAAGGGCGAGGACGCCTGTGCAGGGCGGAACACATTTTCCTGCATGGCCTCAAGGCATTATCTTCACAAGACCTTGCCGGCCTCACCGTGTTGGTGACTCTGGGGCCCACCCGCGAGTATTTTGACCCCGCCCGTTTTTGGAGTAATCCATCCACGGGGCTCATGGGGGCGAGTTTGGTCGCGGCCGCCTGGATGCGCGGGGCCATGGTGCACGCCGTGTGCGGCCCCGGCGTTCCGGCCCTGCCTCCGGGAGTAGTGCGACACGATGTGGTGTCTGCCCAGGACATGCACGAGGCGGCCATGGCCGTGTATCCCAGGGTGCAACTGGCCATCTGTTCCGCAGCGGTGGCAGATTTTGCGCCGGTGCCTTACGGACCCCGCAAGTTCAAGAAGGAATCTTCCACCGAACCCTTTACGGTCTCCTTCACAAGAAATCCCGATATCCTGCGCACCATGGGCCAGGAGAAGCAGCCAGGCCAGGTGCTGGTAGGATTTGCTGCGGAAACCGATGACCTTGACCGCAACGCACAGGATAAGCTTATCCGTAAGAACGCCGATGTGTTGGTTGCCAACCGCATCGGGGTGGAAGAATCCGGATTTGCATCTGCCACCAATGCCGTCTATGTTGTTGACCGGCAGGGGAGGGCGGAATTGTGGCCCACGCTGCCCAAACCTGAGGTGGCCTGGAGGCTGTTGGATTGGTTGCTCCCGGAGTTGCATCGCAGCGCATAGCTGCCGGCGTGCTAGGGCAGGTCTGGCTGGACGCCGGCTTGCTGCACGTGCTGTGTGACGACGAGGCGGCCTTGCAGGCCGATTATTCCATGCGTCCGTCGGGCGACCAAAGCCAGACAGCCCTTCGCCAGGCCCCTGCAGCATCCTCCCCCCGGCCGGCGTCCCCTCCTGCAGCCGACCATGGCCGGCTATCCCATGAATCTGTTCCTGTACCGGCGTTCGCTGCGGCTTCATCTCCCCGTCCCTCATCCCCTTTGGTGCAGCGTCCATCGCAGGTACAGGCGCAGGCGCAGGAACAGGGAAGAATTCCAGAATTTCCAGCACCCTGGGATGTTTGCTGGGCCAAGGCTACGGCTTCCCGGGCTGCGGACGCGCCCCCGCCGTTCATGGTCTGGACGTATTTTCAGCTTGGCCAGGACATGTTGCAACAGCCCCATGCCGGCCGCCGGCAGCTTCTGCGGGAATTGTTGCAGGCCCTGCGCTGGCCCCCCGGCTCGGTGGTGTTCTGGCCCCTGGCCGTACCCGTGGACGGCCGGCACGAGGTGAACATTGGCCTGTTCTGGCGTGGGTTGCGGGTGTTGGGGTCCAAAACGGTCTGCTGTTTCGGCAGTGCGTGCCGCTCGATTTTTGCGCGGGAACTGGCTGTCTCCCTGCCCGAGGACCAGCGCATCCTGCTGTATCGAACTGGGAAATTCCTGTTTCTTCCGGAGGTTGAAGGCGAAGCCACAGACAAGGACGCGTCCATTGACTCTATGTGCGCCCTGCTGCGGGACCACGGCCCGGGCAGCGGTGGGGGATGGTCACCGGGCAAGTAGGGACGCCCGGTTCTGGCTGATGCACCCTTGACGGCAGGACATGCCTTGCATACTGCTGGAGGACTTCAGCAACGCACGGCATCGAGGACGGCATCATGCGCATTTGCATCACCGGGGCGGCGGGCTTCATTGGGTATCACCTGAGCGAATATTTCGCCTCGCGTGGCGTGACCGTGGTGGGCATCGATAATCTCAATGAGTATTATGATGTCACTTTGAAGCAGGCCCGGCTGGACGCCTTGGCTCGTCACCCCTCTTTTCAGTTTGCCAGGCTGGATCTTGCCGACAAATCCGCCCTTCGCGCGGTCTTTGCCAATCATGGCTTCACGCATGTGATGAACCTGGCCGCACAGGCCGGAGTTCGGTACAGCCTGGAGAATCCCGATGCGTACATTGCCTCCAACGTTGTGGGATTTCATAATCTTCTAGAATGTTGCCGGGCGTTTCCCGTGGAACATTTCGTGTACGCTTCTTCCAGTTCTGTCTATGGGTTGAACACGCGCATGCCTTTCAGTGTCCATGACAATGTGGACCATCCTGTCAGCTTGTACGCGGCCTCCAAGAAATCCAACGAGCTCATGGCGCACGTCTATAGTCATCTGTATGCCATACCTACCACAGGGCTGCGATTTTTCACAGTGTACGGACCCTGGGGCAGGCCGGACATGGCCTTGTTTCTGTTTACCAAAGCCATGCTCGCTGGTGAGCCCATCAAAATTTTCAACCAGGGCAACATGCGCCGGGATTTCACGTATATTGATGACATCATCGAAGGCGTGGTGCGCGTACTGGCGGCACCTCCTGCTCCGAATGCCCAATGGAGCGGCGAGCATCCAGACCCAAGCAGCAGCCCCGCACCGTATCGCATATTTAACATCGGCAACAATAACAGCGTGAGCCTGATGGAATTCATTCGGGTATTGGAACAGGCCTTGGGCATGGAAGCCCGTAAGGAATTTTTGCCCATGCAGCCGGGCGATGTGCCAGCCACGTTTGCAAACATTGACGACCTGCATGCAGCCGTGGGTTTTCGACCTTCTACCCCCCTTGAGGTCGGCATTCCCCGGTTCGTGTCGTGGTACATCCAGCGGTATGGACGCTAGCGCGAATCTTCCCCTTTACAGTATCCAGATGGATGCAGTAGAGGATAATAATCCAGCACACACATAGTATGGAGATGGATCGATGCAGTTCAAGGCATTGAAGCAGGAAATGGAGGCCTGTTTTGCCCGAATCAAGGCGACCACGGCCGGCGGGGAGTTGCCTTCCAAGGAAGACATGCATGTTTTTGTTCGGTTGACGCAAAAGATGCAGGCCATTGCCGAGGATGATTGGATGGAGGAATGCCTGGATTTTGTACACATGGTGGAGCAACTTGCCCATGCAGTCAAAAAGAACCAGGTCTCCGATGCCATCATGCTTGTCGAGTCCTTGGATGAAACCCGCAACAATTGTCATCTGACATTTTCTAAGTAACCTCGCCCTGCGTTCCGTTTCACGGGAAACACCGGTCGAGACATCTCTCCACGAAGGCAGGTAGTGCGTGGCCAGAGTCATTGTTGTCGCCAATCAGAAGGGCGGGGTCGGCAAGACCACCACTTCCGTCAATTTGGCTGCCTCCCTGGCCGTCATGGAACGGAAGGTCCTTGTGGTCGATTGTGATCCCCAGGCCAACGCCACAAGCGGTCTAGGTGTGGTGGTGGCGCCGGAATCCGACACCTTGTACTCCATCTTTTTTGAGCCGGATCGTGCCGCGCGAGCCATTCACGAAACCACGTCGCCCTTTGTATGGTGTGTGCCGTCCTGCAAGGATCTGGTGGGGGCTGAAATTGAGCTCATCGATAAGATGGGCCGTGAATACTATCTGAAAGATCTGATCAAGGTGTATGAAGACGCCTTTGATTTCATCATCATTGATTGCCCCCCGTCCCTGGGACTCCTGACCCTGAATGCCCTGTGCGCCGCGCGCGAACTGCTCATCCCCTTGCAGTGCGAGTATTTTGCCTTGGAGGGGATTGTGAACCTGTTGCAAACCTATGAGCAGGTGAAGGCGCGCCTCAACCCCACCCTGGAAATCGTGGGCGTGCTGCTGACCATGTATGACGTACGGAACCGGTTGTCGCGCCAGGTGAAGAGCGAGGTCCGCAAGTGCTTCCCGGACAAGCTGTTCGAGACCATTGTCCCCCGCAATGTTCGCCTGTCCGAAGCGCCTAGCTATGGCAAGACCATCCTCTCCTACGATATCAAATCAAAGGGGGCGGAAGCCTATTTGAGCCTGGCCAAGGAAGTGGCCGTCCGCCGCCCAGGGTAGGGCGGCGGCTATGTCGGCTGGCGAATGCTCAGGGGGCTGTGCGGCGTTCCGCGAACGGCTTGCATTCGAACTTGTACTTGTCTTTGAAATGGCGTTTGACAACGCGGGCTTTGCATTGCTGGCATTCAAAGTTCACCAGCCCGGAAAAGGCGGCGGCCTTGAGCACGAATTTTCGTGGTTGGTCCGCAAGCCAGTCCTCGCTCCGTGCACCGCAGCAATCGCACAGGGCGATACGGTCCGGCGGGTAAGCAAAGTCCCAGTATTGCAGCAGGGCCTCCCAGTCCTCCATGGGTTCTGGGTCCGGCGCCTCGGGGGTGAGAATGGCATCGATCATGGGCAGGACCTCGCGCTTGATGCGCTCCCAGACATCCTGCCGTATCACGGTGCCGTAGGCATGGTGCTTGGCGTCGCGCAAGGTCAGTATTGGCGGCATTTCCATTAGGGCTCTCCTGTCGGTGTGTCGTTGAATATTTATGGAATACGTGGTGTAGTCACTCTGTCAAGGAGATGTGAGTATGGCAGCCATGCAACGAGGACTTGGCAAGGGGCTGGATGCGCTGCTGCGCGGCGCGACGGATGCCCCCGGAGATGCGGACCTGCGTCAGCTGCCCCTGGATTCCATCGCCCCCAACCCCAATCAGCCTCGCCGCGATTTTCCGGATGCATCGCTGCAGGAACTGGCCAACTCCATCGCCGCTCAGGGGGTCATTCAGCCCATTCTGGTCCGCCGGGCGCCTGGCGGGGCCGAAAAGCCCTATGAGCTCGTGGCCGGGGAGCGTCGGCTGCGCGCCTCCCGCCTGGCGGGGAAAACCCATATCCCGGCCCAGGTCAAGCAGGTTGACGATGACACCAGCCTCATAATCGCCATCATCGAAAATCTCCAGCGGGAAGATTTGAACCCCCTGGATGAAGCGCAGGGGCTTCAGCAGTTGCAGGAGCGGCTGTCCCTGAGTCAGGACGCCCTGGCCCAGCGGGTGGGCAAGAGCCGCCCGGCCGTGGCCAACGCCCTGCGGTTGCTCCAGCTGCCAACAACCATTCAGGAGCAGGTCCGCAGCGGCGCGGTTTCTGCCGGGCATGCCCGGGCCCTGCTGGGTCTTGCCGATGCCGAGAGCCAGGCCGCCTTGCTGGAGCGGATTCTTCAGGAAGAGTTGTCCGTCAGGGAAGTGGAAGGGCTGGTTGCCTACTGGAAGGAGCATGGCGCCTGGCCGGAAGGGCAGCAGCCCCTGCGCCCGGCCCGGCGGACGCCGTCAAAATCCACAAGGCAACGGGAAGCCGTGCTCACGGAGTTGCAGACCAGGCTCAAGCAAACCTTTGCCTGCAAGGTGGCGGTGCGGGGAAGCTCTGAGAAAGGCCAAATTGTCCTGAGTTATGCCACGGCCGAGGAGCTTTTGGCGCTGACCCAAAAGCTCGGTGTGCGCGAGGCCCCCAGCGGGGAGGAAACTGTATGGTAGGTGCGCTGCAACGGCGGTTGTCCGCCCAGGTGGATACGCTGGCTGGGGCCAGGGTGCTGGTGGTGGGCGATTGCATGCTGGACCATTACCTGGTGGGCACCGTGAACCGCATTTCCCCGGAAGCGCCCGTGCCGGTAATGCGAGTGGCGTCCGAACACCTGATGCTTGGCGGGGCCGGCAACGTGGCCACCAACATCTTGCGCATGGGCGGGCGACCCTACCTCATCAGTGTCAGCGGTGATGATGACAATGCCCATAACATGGATGCGTTGATCCGCCACGAGCAGGTGGAAGCCACCATCATCCGTAGCGAGGACCGCCCCACCACCATCAAAACGCGGGTGATCGCCCAGAACCAGCAGATGATGCGCATCGACAAAGAGTTCGAGGGCGCGGTGGATGGCGGTGTGGTGGACCTTCTCATGGAAAGTCTGGAGGAAATGCTGCCGCAATTCGAGGTGGTGGTGCTATCGGATTACGGCAAGGGCGTCATCAACGCTGCTTTCCTGGAACGCTTCCGGACCTTGTGCCAGGCGCAGCCGCGACCGCCCAAGGTGTTGGTGGACCCCAAGATCAAGAATTTTCCGCTCTATCAGCAGGCGTACT
>JAIWOE010000339.1 GCA_020217165.1 Desulfovibrio sp.
TGCGGATGGCCCGGCAGATTTCCGCCGTATCAAAGGGCTTGCGGAAAAAAAGGAACCCTGCCGAACTGGCCAGCCCCTTGGGGATGCGGTGCTGCAGGATGCGGCCGTCAAAACCGCTGCACAGGATGACCGGCAGGTTGGGCCGCACGGCGCGCATCTCGTCCACCATCTCGGAACCGGTCATGTCCGGCATCAACTGGTCGGTGAACACCAGGTCAAAGCGCTGGGGATTCTCCTTGAACAGCGTCAGCGCCTCCTTGCTGCGGTTGCGGCTCTCCACGGTGTAGCCCAGGCGGCGCAACAGCTTGGACAGGGAGGCCAGGAGGTCCTGGTCATCATCCACCACCAGGATGCTCTCGGTGCCGCCAGGCAGGTCGTGCAGATGTTCCATGGCGTCCAGCTCTTCCATGTGGTGCTCGCAGGGGATGAGCACCGTAAAGGTGGCCCCCTTGCCAGGCACGCTCTTCACGTCGATGCCACCGCCGTAGAGCTTGATGATGCTCTTGGTCATGGACAGGCCCAGGCCCGTGCCGCCGCTCTTTTTGCGGGTGGTGTAAAACGGTTCGAAGATGCGCTTGAGCACCACCGGCTTCATGCCGATGCCCGTATCCGACACCACCAGCCGGGCGTACAGGTCGGGCTTGAGGGCCTGGCGGCGGGCCTCGGCGTCGTCCAGTTCCACGGTGTCCAATTCCACGCTCAGCACGCCATGCTTGACAAAGCGCATGGCCTGCTCGGCGTTGGTGCACAGGTTCATGAGGATTTGCAGAATCTGGTCCGGGTCCGCCATCACCCGCACGTGCTCTGCCTTGATGTGCTCGCGGACCTGGATGGTGGCCGGCATGATGCTGCGCACCAGGTGCATGCACTCCTTGACCATGCGGGCCATGTCCACGGACTGGCGGGAGGCGTCGGCCTGATGGCTGAATTCCTTGATGCGCTTGACCAGGCTCTTGCCGCGCTTGGCGGCCTTGAGCACGTGGAGCAGGTCTTCATAGACCGGCGAATCCTTGCTCGTATCGAACAGAGCCAGTTCGGTACAGGAGGAGATGGCCCCGATGACGTTGCCGAAATCGTGAGCAATGCCGCCAGCAAAAATGCCGATGGCTTCCATTTTCTGCGCATGCCTGAGTTCGCGCTCCATCTGCCGCCAGGGCTTGAGGATGGAGTTGATCATCACCAGACTGACCGGGATGACGAAGCAGACCAGAATCACCGCCACGCCCGTGCCCACGGTGATGATGGCCTTGCGGTGAATACTCTTGAAACTGTTTGAAATATGCTGGAGTTCCTGCTCGATGTCGTCCAGGTATATCCCGGTGCCCAGCCAGTACTCCGTGCCGGGAATAAGCTGGGCATACACTAGCTTGGAAGATGGCGTGGCTTCCCCGGGCTTGAAGAAGCGATACGTGGAAAACCCACCCCCGGCAAGGGACTTTTCCGTCAGCTGAGCTATGTAGTGGGTGCCTTCGGGGTCGGCCACGCGCAGGCGGTACTGCCCCTGGAACTCGGGGTGGAACGGGTGGACGATGTTCACGCCCTGGGTGTTGTACACGAAGTAATAGCCGGAATCTTCATAGTGCACCCGGGGGATGATGCGCCGCAAGGCGGCCTCCATCTCCGATTCCGCGCCGCCCTGGTCCCGGATAGCCTTGAGGGTCTCCCCCAGGCTCATGGTCATGGATTGCACGGACACCTGCAGCGTGTGCCTGTAATGCTTGAGCATTTCCTCGTGTGCTGCGCCCAGGGACTCGTCGTGCGCCTTGTTCAGATAGTAGCTGTACACCACGCTGATGCCCGTGGCGAACAAAATCAGAAAGAGCAGCAGCAATGCAATGCGGCTGACCACTTCATGATCTCGATGGCAGGAAAACAATGCTTTGAGCATCTGTCGCCAATGGGCCTGTGTGGCAAGTTGTTCAGTCATGGCAGAAAGGCCAGCAAAATCAGCGCCATTTCATATGACTGTCCCGTGAAACACGGAAATACGCAATCCTGACGCCACCCTCCGGTGCGTATGCGCACCTCGTTCATTTCGTCACAAAACAGATTTTCTTCTCCTGCAGGAAACCATCCCTGCCCGACAAGAAATCCGGCTCCCGCCTCGCAGGAAAAAAATTCTTGCCTGCAATTATTTCTGCCTGTTACACCGCCCCTCTCCACTGGCATGGCATCTGCTTCATCGGGGAGCATGCGGGCCATGGGATGTTGCGCACACGCATCGTCACGCTGGCGGCGCGGCCGTCCGGGCGATTCACAAGGGCAGGACTGATTGCATGTCGAACAAAATCCTCGTCAAAGAGTCTTTGATCAAAGACCAGACCAGCCGGCTCGTCATTCATGCGCCGGAGATCGCCGCCAAGGCCCAGCCCGGCAACTTCGTCATCCTGCGCGTTGCCCCCCAGGGCGAACGCGTGCCCCTGACCATTGCCGACGCCGACAAGGACGCCGGCACCATCACCATCGTCTATCTTGTCCTGGGCAAGACCACGGCCATGCTGGAAGCCCTGCATGAGGGCGACACCATCCTGGACCTGTGCGGCCCCCT
>JAIWOE010000068.1 GCA_020217165.1 Desulfovibrio sp.
AGCCTGGGTGAACCGATAGAGCCGGGCCATACGCTCGTTGCAGTGCAGGATAACACCCTCGCGATCCACTACCAGTACTCCGAAGGCACCGTATTCCAACACGGCCTTCATGAAGGCCTCGTGGCGGCGGCTTTCCTCCTGGGCCTGCTGCAGGGCCAGCATGTGGTGGGCCAGTTGCTGGTGCATGCGTTCCAGGTCCATGCTGTGGCGTGCGGCCACGGCTTCCAGGGCCTGGCCGCGCTCCTGCAGGGCCAGTTCGGACAACTCCAGGGTGGCCACATGCTCGCTGAGCTGGCGGTTCATGTCCCGGATGCGGGCGTAGAGGGCATAGCTTTCCAGCGTCTGGGCACAGCCATGAAAGATGATGGACAGCAGGCTGTAGGATGGGTCGAGGATTTCGTCACGGTCCTGCCCCAGGATGCCAAGGAAGACGCCGCGGGTGCGGGAGATGGTGGCCAGGGAGTGCAGCAGGAGGGTCTGGCTGCCGTCGGCGGTGGACAGCATCACGGGTTTGGACCGCTGCAGCACCCAGGCCAGGGTATGATCCTGGATGAGGCGTTCCAACTCGGCCTCGAACCAGCGGCGCTGGGACGCGGGCTCGTGGAAGGCGAGTTGCAGGTCGCTATCCTTTTCGTTCACCAGAAAGAACCCGAAGCCGGAGAGGCGCACCAGGGTGCGCAGCTTCATGGCTGTTTCCAGAAGAATGGGCAGGGGAGAATCCAGCCGGTTGAGGCTGACGGTAAAGCTGCCCAGGGAGGCGGCCATTTCCAGGGCGTTCAGGGCGGCGCGTTTTTCGGCGATGAGACGCCGCACCACCTCGCCTCGATCTGGTGGCTCCGGGGGCGTGGGCCCGGCGTCCGGCGGTGGCTTCTGACTGTCTTCCATCGGGACCACGCTATTTGATGAAGAACATGCGCACGATGTCGTCGAGTTGTCGTTCCACTTGTTTGACGGCGCCAGCCACCACGCCGGGGGTGATCTCCAGGGCATCCCAGGCCCTGGCCTCCAGGCTGGGGACGTAGGGCGCGCCGCTGGCGCCGATGCTCAGGGCCAGGACAATGCAATCCGCCACGTTGACAAAGGACGTCTCCAGCAGATTGGCTGCCTTGAGGGGGGTGTGGTGGAAGGTGATCATCCGCTCCAGATCCGCCGGGAAATGCCAGGATTTGAGGAGCCGGCCGGCCACCTGGGCATGGTCGAATCCAAAAATGCGTCGTTCGGTCCGCCACAGGGGCAGCCCCTCCACCCGGGCCAGGGCCATGGCGTAGCGCATGTGGTCCGGGTGCTCCTTGAGAAGCACCAGCCGGCCGATGTCGTGCAGCAGGCCGGCCACGAAGAAGCGTTCCTCGGAAAGGCCGGGCTTTCTGCTGGCCAGGGCCCGGGCAAACAGCCCGCAGCCCACGCTGTGCTCCCAGAAGCGGCGCATGTTCAGGCCCTGAGCGCGCATGTTTTCGAACTCCCGCATCACCGTGACGCCATGCGCCAGGGTGGTGAGCTCGTTGGATCCCAGCAGGGTCACGGCGCGGTGGATGGTGTCAATGCGACCGGGAAAGCCGTAAAAAGGACTGTTGACGAGTTTGAGCAGCCGGGCCGAAAGACTGACATCCTTGCCCACCACCTCGGCAATGTGCATGGCCGAACTGCGGGGGTTCTGGATGACCTCCATGATGCGGTGGTAGATATCTGGCAGGGTGCACAGCTTGACATGGCGGGCCACCAGGGCGTCCAGGGAGACGTTGGCCTCGGCCAGCTTGGCATGCTGGAGCAGGAACTGTTCGTCTTCGCGGGAGTCGTAGGGGGCGGGGGGGTCGCAGGTGCCTTCCAGCACCCGGCGCGAAAGGCCCAGCAGGGCCAGTTGGAACAGCTCCTGGATGACGGGATGGCCGCGATTGCTCAGGCGGAACCGGTGGGCCAGCCACTCCTCGCACTCCTGCAGCACCAGGGGATCAATGTGCGAGATGGCCTCCCCCATGACGACATTGCGTTGCACGCCTTCCACATCCACCTCTGGGACACCCCAGATGGTCATGATGCGGATGTGTTTGCTCTCCAGCGTAGTCCCCTTGCCGAGGAGAAACCTGCCATTTGGGGCGTACAAATCACTCCCGAGCACCATGCTTGGTTGCAAGTCGCATGTATTTATCAGTCCCACGCCCTGATGCCTCCTTTACAAGGCAAGGCCAACGCATGTTGCAGCGTCTTCGCAAGATGACTTGACACGGGTGACCATGTGCAAGGTCATTGCGTCAATGCAATGCATATCGCATATGGTAAATATATGCAACTGGTTCATGGAAGCTATGCTGGGATGCAGGATGGCGTCGCGGGGAGGGCGGCTGTACCGTGGGGAGACAGCGCAGGCGTAAAAAGCGCCGCAGATCGCGAAAGAGGCTGTGGACGAAGGGATATATTGAATAGCTCACGCATTGGCGCCCATGGTGTATCGACATGGCGTACTCCGCGCATGGTTGCAACACTTGGCTACGTTGCGGGTGCAATGTGGTGGCATCATCATGGTGCGGATTTGCAGGAAACACCGCACAGTGTCACGCCCAGACGCTCCCGGGTGGTGAAGACCACCCGCACTTCCTGGCCGGGGCGTCCGTCGGCATGCTGCTCCTTGCAGTCCATGAGCAGACTGCCGCCCTCTTGTTTTTCCAGGCAATCCCAAAATCGAGACTCCCCGGTGTGGATGCAGCGGGTGGTCAGGTACAGGCTTGCGCCCTTGCTCGTGTCCTTGCCCTGGGTCGGCCGTTCATGCACCGGCGAGGCCTCGCACGGGGCGGTGAACGCCTGGTGCAGGGCGTTGCCGGGGGGCTGCTGGGCCAGGCTGGCCGTTGGGCCAAACGTGGCGCATGGTGTCCATCCAAGCAGTATTCCCAAGAGGATGAACATGGCGCGCGTGGCGGGCGTGATGCACATGGTGCTGGGCATGGTGTGCTCCTGTTGCAACAATTGTAGGGATCCTGCCCCATCCTGGCAAGGGCTTTTCCCCTGCTCCTTGCGCGTCGTCTGCCGACACGATATGGTAACTTGTAACTTTTCTCGTCGGATTCTGGCGCATCATGGTTGAGCACAAGGAATTCGCCATGCCATCCTGCCTTGGGGGTTCCGGCCCGCATGTTCTCTCCTTCCTCGACGAAGCACTGCTGATGCAGCTGCTCGATTCCTTGCGTGCCGTCACCGGCCACGCCTGGCGCCTGGAAGACAGCCACGCCGAGGCCGGGCAGGGGGATGCCGCCGGCCTGGGCGTGGAGGTGCAGGTGGATGGCGATGTGCCCTGTCGGCTGCGCTGCAATGCCCAGCACCTGCCGCCGGACCATCTGGCCCTGGCCCAAGGCATTGCCGGGCTGCTTGCCGTGAGCATCGCCCAGCGGCTGGCGTGCGCCCGGGAGCAGCTGCACCGCATCGCCACGGAAGCCGCCCTGGCGGATCATGGCAAACGCATGCTGCTGCTGGTGGACTCCCTTCCCGTGCTCATCCACGCCCACGACAAGGACGGCCGCTACGTGTTCTGGAACAAGGAGTGCGAGCGCGTCATCGGCTTCACGGCGGAACAGATGCTGGCGGGGGACTTCCCCGGCGTCTCCTGGATGTACTCTGCCTATGCAGATCCCATGGAAAAGTACCAGGAAGTGCACGACGGCGACCAAGACTACCGCGACAAGGAGCTAATGCTGCGCTGTGTTGACGGCGAGATCCGCACCTTTGCCTGGACCAACATTTCCCGGCAATGTCCCATTCCCGGCTGGGCCGGCTGGGAGGTGGGCATGGACATCACCGCCCGCCTGCGCACGGAGCGCGCCTTGCAAGAGCAGGTGCAGTTCATGGAGTCCCTGATCCAGGCCGTGCCGTATCCCCTGTACATCAAGGACACCTCCCTGCGGTACATCGGCTGTAACCGTGCCTTTGCCGAGTTCGTGGGGCGGCCCATGGAGCAATTGGCGGGCCTGCGGGCGACGGACCTGCTGGATGAGGAAGGCGCGTTGCAGATCGAGGCCTTCGAGCAGACCGTGCTGGCCGGGGGCGAACGCCGACAGCTGGAGGCCCGGCTGTCCCACGCCGACGGCAGCATGCGGGATGTCCTGCTGGAGAACAATGCGTTTCATGGCAGTGATGGCAGCCCCCGCGGCCTGATTTGCGTCTTCACGGATATCACCGAACAAAAGCGCCACGAGCGCCAGCTGCTACACGCCAAACGGCAGGCGGAAGAGGCCAGCCAGGCCAAAACCCGGTTCCTGACCAACATCAGCCATGAATTGCGCACGCCCCTCAATGGCATCATGGGCGCCACGGAATTGCTCCTGGCCGAGGAGCTGACCCAGGAACAGCAGGACTATTTGGGCATGGTGCGCAGCTCCACCACCAACCTGCTGCGTATCCTCAACGATATCCTGGACCTGGCCAGCCTGGACGAAGGCCGCCTGCCCGTTACCCCCCTGCCGTGCAACTTGCACCGGGCCCTGGAGGGGCTCTTCAAACTCTTTGCCGTGCAGGCCCAATGGAAGCGGCTGCAGTTTTCCTGGACCATCGAGGAGGAAGTTCCCCAGGATGTGCTGCTGGACATGGAGCGCCTGCGCCAGGCCCTGTCCAACATTTTCTGGAATGCCTTGAAATTCACCGAGCGCGGGGAGATTGTCATCCGCGTTTGTCTGGACCCCGCGGCGCTTCCCGGGGCGGATCCTGTCGCCGTGCCCCTGCGCATTGAGATCCAGGATACGGGCATCGGCATCCCCCCGGACCAGCGCGAACGGATTTTCGAATCCTTCTCCCTGGCGGAAAGTGTGATGACAAAAAAGCATGGCGGCGCGGGCCTGGGGCTGGCCATTTCCCACAAACTTGCGGCCCTCATGGGCGGCCGGCTGTGGGTGGAAAGCGAGGAAGGCGCAGGCTCCACCTTTTTTATGGCCCTGCCCCTGGCCCTTCCTTAGCGCGTCCCCGCGAGTCGCCTTAGGAGTCCTCATGCCCCAGCAGTGCAGTACTCATCAGGCCCAGGACAGGGTCAGGGATTGCCTTCTGGAGGCGGGACTGGTCATCGAGGAGGAAGATCCCGCCGGACAGTGCTTTCTCGTGAGTCGGGAAGAGGAGGGCATTTCGCGCATGCTGGTGGTGTGGGAGGAGGATCTCCTGGTCATGGAGCAGGCCGTCATGCCCTTCGGGGGCGACGCCGCCTGCAGCATGCGTCTGTTGCAGATGAACCGCGGGCTGCTGCGCGGCGCCTTTTGTCTGACGTCCGATGGCACCACGGTGGTGTTCCGCCATGTTCTGCCCCTGGTCGCCTTGGACAGCCAGGAACTGGCCGCCTGCCTGGGGGCCCTCTCCCTGGCCCTGGCCGAGGGGGCTGGGGACTTTCTGGCCTGGACCGATCGCGCCGTGCAACAAGGCAAGGGCTGAGGGCGCGTTGGCGCAGGGAAAGGAGCGTTGCCATGTCCATGTTCCAGCGAGTGATCAAGGCCTGCCAGGGCACGTCCCAGGCCGCCTTGGGGACCACCTTGGGAGCCATGCCCGATTCCTTGGGGAGTCTCATCACAGACTTCGAACCAACCCTCCGGGAGCTCCGGCAGGACCTGCAGCAGGCCGCGCACAGTCTGGCCGAGATCAGGACCCTGGCCTTGCGTACCCGCCGTGAGGCCAACCGCGCCACGCGTCGAGCTGCAGCGTGCGAAGCCTCGGCCATCCAGTTGCTCCGGCGCATGCAGGCCGGTGACCTGCCCCCGGAGGACGCCGAGCCTCTGGCGGCCCAGGCCCTGCAGGACAAGGAGGCCGAGGTCTCCGACGCCCTGCGCCTGACCCAGGAGGCCGCCCGCCTGGAGCAGATGGCCGGTCGGCTGCAGTCCAACGTGGAGACCCTCCAGACCTCGGTGCGCACCGTTGAAGCAGCGGTGCGCACCCTGCGGGCCAGGCGCGCCCTTGCCCGCGCCACTGCCCGCATCGACCAGCGGCTGGCCGGCCTGGGCAGCGCCGGCACCATGGCCCTGCTGGAGCAGATGCAGGGCCGGGAGGCATTGGGGGAGGCCCTGGCCCAGGCAGGCAGGGACGTGGAGGAAGAGATCGCCGCGGCCCTGGCCGGCGCCAACCCCCAGGTGGTGCAGACCCTGGAGGACCTCAAGCGCAGGTTGGGTCTCCTGCCCGCCGGGGCAGCGCCATGAGCCTGTTTTCCCGCATCCTCAAAACCGTGGGCGTTGGCGGCGCAGAGGCCCCTGGCCCTGGCCCTGGCCCTGAGAATGGGCCAGACGCGTTGCCCTGTCGCGCCGGGATGGCCCTTGCGACACTTCTTCCCGGCGATACCCTGGAATATGCCCTCGCCACCTGGCGGGTGACGGCCCTCCATCGGTACGATTTCAAGGAATATCAGGCCCGGGAATGGCAGTTGGAGTCTGCCGCGGGCACCCGCTGGCTGGGGCAGGAGGAGGGCGACGAGGCCTACTGGTCCTTGTCCCAACCCCTGCCACTTACTGCCCTGGGGACGGCCCAACGTGCCTCCATCCGCGCCCGCATCCGCAAGACCGGCGACCCGCCGGACACCCTGGAGCACGGCGGCCAGCGGTATCTTCTGGAGGACATGGCCGCCGGCCATTGGTACAAGGACTGCCAGGACCCGCCCCAGCCCTTCCTCCGATGGCACTACGTGCGTGAGGATGGCGAACAGTTTCTGACGATGACCCAGTGGGGCGAGGACGAATTCGAAGCCGCCGCGGGTCAGCAGGTGCACCCCTGGCAGTTCACCAACCTGACCCCTGGCGAAGGCAGGGGAGCGCATCAAGACCCTTGACGAAGCGGCCTGCGGCGTGGCATATATTTCTTTTTAATTTTTTCGATGAGAACCAACACCATGACCGCACCCAGGCAGTACCAGTACCTGGACATCATCACCGGGCTGTTCGTGGCCCTGCTGCTCATTTCCAACGTGTCCTCCACCAAGATCGTGGTGCTGGGGCCCTTTACCTTTGACGGCGGCACCTTGCTGTTTCCCCTGACGTACATTTTTGGAGACGTGCTCACCGAGGTGTACGGCTATGCCCGCAGCCGTCGCGTCATCTGGACCGGGTTTTTCTCCCTGTTCCTGCTCTCGGGGCTGCTCACGGTGGTGGGCATGCTGCCGGCGGCGTCGGACTGGGGGCACCAGGCGGCCTTCGAGACCATCCTGGGCCAGGCGCCACGCATCGTCATCGCCAGCTTCATCGCCTACTTTGCCGGCGGGTTCATCAACGCCTATCTCATGGCCCGCATGAAAGTCTGGTCCTCGGGCCGGCGGCTTTGGGTTCGCACCATCGGCTCCACCGTGGCGGGGGAGGGAGTGGATACGGCGTTGTTCTGCTGCATCGCCTTCTGGGGCGTGCTGCCGGCGGAATTGCTGTGGGCCGTCATCATTTCCAATTATGTCTTCAAGGTGGCGGTGGAGGTGCTCTTCACTCCCCTGACGTACGCCCTGGTGGGCTTCCTCAAACGGTCCGAGCGCGAAGATGTGTACGACCGCGAGACGGACTTCAATCCCTTCGTGATCAGGGGCTAAGGCGTCCGGGTGGGGCGCTCGCAGCCGGCTCCATCCTGATCCCCCCCCTCCTCAAGCTTTCCTCCCGCCTTGGTGCCCCTTCCCCTCTGCTGGAGGGGGCACGTCCAAAGCAATGCCGGATATTCTTATTTTCACGGCGGCTCCCCTTTCCCGTGCTCTTTGAGGGAGTTGTATCGCTGTATGCTCGGCTGCAGCAGCGTTACAACAAGAGAAATAACAATATTGTTGCCTGATCATACAATATTGTAAAAATATGCCATGTATTCTGCTTGCCTTGGGCGGGCAGGCGTTGCTAACTGCCTGAAACCGGTGGCAGTGGCTTGGCTGTGGTCCCGCGAACCCCGCTGGCGATCTTTTTGCATTGCCTCTCGTCTCCGGCGGCTTCTTGCAAGCCCTCCTGAACGTAACTCGGCGGCAGTCCCGCGCTGCGCACCGGACAACCAGAAGCAAAGAGGAACCTATGAGCGGCATCCAGGCTCGTCTGAACGCAATCTCGGCCATCATTAATTACAAGCCGGCAAGCGCTCCCCTGAACTTCAGCGAAACCAAGCCCACTGAACTCTTTGGCTGCAACGTGTTCAGCGACAAGGTGATGCGCGAACGCCTGCCCAAAAATGTGTACAAATCCCTCAAGAAGACCATTGAGCACGGCGAAAAGCTGGACGCCTCCATCGCCGATGCCGTGGCCAACGCCATGAAGGATTGGGCCATTGAGCGCGGCGCCACCCACTTTACCCACGTCTTCTACCCCCTGACCGGCCTGACCGCCGAAAAGCACGACGCCTTCCTGGTGCCCGACGGCAAGGGCGGCGCCATTGCCGAATTCAGCGGCAAGCTGCTCATCCAGGGTGAGCCCGACGCCTCCAGCTTCCCCTCCGGCGGCCTGCGCACCACCTTCGAAGCCCGTGGCTACACCGCCTGGGACGTGACCAGCCCCGCCTTTATCCTGGAAAACCCCAACGGCGTGTTCCTGTGCATCCCCACGGCCTTCGTCTCCTGGACCGGCGAAGCCCTGGACAAGAAGACCCCCCTGCTGCGGTCCCTGCAGTCCCTGAACACCCAGGCCCAGCGTGTGCTCAAGCTGTTTGGCACCAGCACCAAGACCCCCATCACCTGCTATGCTGGGCCCGAGCAGGAATATTTCCTCATTGATCGCAATTTTGTCTTCAACCGTCCCGACCTGCTCATCGCCGGCCGCTCCCTCTTTGGCGCACCCCCGGCCAAGGGCCAGGAGTTCGAGGACCAGTACTTCGGCGTCATCCCCCGCCGTGTGCTGGCCTTCATGATGGAAGTGGAGCGCGAACTCTTCAAGCTGGGCATTCCGGTCAAGACCCGGCACAACGAAGTGGCCCCCAGCCAGTTCGAAATCGCCCCCATTTACGAACAAGGCAACCTGGCCACGGACCACAACCAGATGGTCATGACCACCCTGCGCACCGTGGCCAAGCGCTACGGCATGGTCTGCCTGCTGCACGAAAAGCCCTTTGCCGGCATCAACGGCTCGGGCAAGCACCTGAACTACTCCATTGGCAACAACGAGCTGGGCAGCCTGTTTGATCCGGGCGACACCCCCCACGAAAACGCCCAGTTCCTGGTGTTCTGCGCCGCCGCCATCCGCGCCGTGCACAAGTTCGGTGCCCTGCTGCGCGCCACCGTGGCCTCTGCCTCCAACGACCATCGCCTGGGCGCCAACGAAGCCCCGCCGGCCATCATGTCCGTCTACCTGGGCGAACAGCTGGCCGACGTGTTCGATCAGATCAAGAAGGGCGACCTCAAGGGCTCCAAGAAGAAGGATGCCATGCATGTGGGCGTGGACACCCTGCCCCCCCTGCCCATGGACGCCGGCGACCGCAACCGCACCTCACCCTTTGCCTTCACCGGCAACCGCTTCGAGTTCCGCGCCGTGGGCTCCTCCATGTCCATTGCCGGCTCCCAGGTGGCCCTGAACGCCATGATGGCCGACTCCCTGGAATACATCGCCAATGAGCTGGAAACGGCCACCGGCGGCGATCCCAAGAAGCTCAATGCCGCAGTCCAGGCCCTCATCCAGAAGATCATGGTGGAGCACGATGCCATTGTCTTCAACGGCAACGGCTACTCCGAAGAATGGCATGCCGAAGCCGAAAAGCGTGGCCTGCCTAACCTGCGCACCACCCCCGACGCCCTGCCCGTGCTCACCTCTCCCGAAGTGGTGGAGCTCTTTGGCAAGTACAACATCCTCTCCAAGGCCGAGCTGGCGTCTCGCCAGGAAATCTACCTGGAGCAGTATTGCAAGACCATCGCCACCGAGGCCAACCTCATGGTGCGCATGGCCAAAACCATCATTTACCCGGCTGCCATGCGCTACCAGGGAGAGCTGGCTTCTGCCTGCGCCAACAACAAGGCCGCCGGCGTCGCCTGCGCCGCCAGCCCGGTGCTCAAAGAAGTGTCGGACCTGCTGGTAAGCCTCACCGAAAAGATCGCCGCCCTGGAAAAGATCCTGGCGCACGAAAATGGCGACACCTTAAGCCATGCCAAGTTCTTCTGCGACAAGGCCTTGCCGGCCATGAACGAACTGCGCGCCGTGGCTGATGCGTTGGAGGGTTTGGTGGCCGACGACCTGTGGTCCCTGCCTTGCTACCAGGAAATGCTGTTCATCCGCTAACGCACTCCCGAGCATGCCTTGCGTGCTCCAGTACCACCACACGCCGCTTCCGAAAGGGGGCGGCGTGTGTCGTTGGGGCGCTGTTGGGTGAGGGATGGCCAGGCTATTCCACCACAACCCGCAAGAACACCGGCGAAGCGCCCAGGTTTTCAAACCAGCTGACGCGTTCGGCCACCATGTCGAAGCTCAGCACGTATTCGCCACGGGGCAGGGCCGGCAGCTCGAACCGCAGGGTCGCCTCCTCGCCAGGAGCCATGTCGTGGGGCAGGGGGCAGCGGAAAAAATTGGGCTGGACCGGATGCTTGTGTTGATCAAGCAGACCCACCCCCAGGGCTACCTTGCCGAAAGCCCGCCTTGCCGTGGCCAGCCAGGTGGCTGTGCCGGTGTTGTGGCAGTGTACCGCAAGGGGAAGGCGCGTCTGGACCTGCAGGCGGTGCACCCGATCCGGCGCAGGGGCCAGCAGGCGCAACGCATGGGCCAGGCCGACGGCACTCCGGCTGTCCTGGCGCAATTCCCCTTTCTGCAGGAAAAAGATGGTGGCTGCGCGGTTGTAGTCCAGCAGGGCCTGCATGTGCTGGGGATTGCAGGCGGTGAACGAGCCCAAAAATGCGTCCACGTCCACTTCATGGGAAACCGGCAACTGCAGCTTGCAATACACCTTGGTAAAGCCGACGGATTTGGCCGTGGCGGCAATCTCTTCCACCAGAATGTCATTTTCCAGCACATTGAACAGGCGCATTTCGCGCTGGGAGGCGACAGTTTGGGAATGGAAGCGGCCCGGTTCGGAAAAGCCGGCAATGCCTCCAGGCCGCAGTACCCGCGCAAACTCCGCCAGCACCTCCTGCTGATTGGGCACGTGATGGAAGGAATCAAAACAGACGATGCGATCCACGCTGGCATCAGGCAGGTCGATGCTGTGTCCGTTGAACTCCAAAAAGGCCGGCGGATCCAAGGGCGGACAGGTGGTGATGAGGGGATGCTTGGCAAACAGCTCCCGGCCTACGTTCAGGGCCGTGATGGAGGGATCTACAGAGATGGTGGATAGACCCAACTGGTTGAGCAGCCGTGACAGCCAGCACACCCCCGCGCCGAACTCCAGCACCGTCAACCCGGCATGCAGCTTGAGGCCGTCCAGCAACAAGCCCAGCTGATACAAATAATGTGGTGTTTCGGTAACACTGCAAAACGGCTTGCTCATGCTGAAGGTATGATCGTTGACGGCCTTGAAATAGTCTTCCGCAGTACGACACAACCCCGAGACATTCAGGGTCGCGATCAACTGCTGCGGGTCAATGGGCTCGCTGTGCATGGCTATCCTTGTGGTCGATAGGGGGTGTGGCGGTGGAAAGGCGCGGTTGCGCCTCAAGGGTCTATGCTCTGGATATACGAATGTCGCGGCAGGGGCGTCAAGCCAAGCCATGGACGAGCCTGGGAAGGAAGGATTGACAGCGGCCGGCTTCGCAGTCATCCAAAGGCATCCTCCCCCGCGAGGCCTTGCCCATGAAATACTGCCTGATCACCCATTCCCTTGCCTGCGGCGGCGCGGAACGCTGCGTGGCGGCCCTGGCCAACCATTGGGCTGCCGCGGGGCATGAGGTGGTGGTGGTGACCCAGGCGCCCAGGACGCTGGATTTTTACGCCCTGCATCCCGGCGTGGGGCGCGTGGCCCTGGCCCTGGACCGGCCCAGCACGGGTGCCTGGCAGGCCGTGGCGCACAATCTGGCTCGGGTGCGCGCCCTGCGCCAGGTGCTGCGCCAGGAGCGGCCGGACGTGGCCGTGGGGGTGATGACGGCCAGCAACTGCCTGCTGGCCCTGGCCCGCAGCCTGGGTGGCGGGACCTATCTGGCCGTGGGGTCCGAGGAATATCCGCCCTACATGCGCCCCCTGGGCCAACCCTGGGAAACCCTGCGCAGACTCCTGTATCCCCGGCTGGATGCCGTGGTGTCCCACGCCGCACCCAGCGCCCAATGGCTGCAGCGGCATGCCGGCGTCAGGTGCGCGCCGGTTCTACCCAACCCCATTCCCTGGCCCCTGCCCAGGCAGGCCCCCCTGCTGGCCACCGCGCCGGCCTTTCCCGAACAGAAAACCCTCCTGGCCGTGGGCCGGCTGGCGCCGGAAAAGGGCTTCGACCGCCTGCTGCGGGCCTTTGCGGGTCTTGCGCCGCGGCATCCGCAGTGGCGGCTGGTCATTCTCGGGGAAGGCCCCGGACGTGCCGGGTTGGAGGCCCAGCGCCAGGCCCTGGCTCTGCAGGACCGCGTGTTCCTGCCGGGTCTGGCCGGCAATGTGGGAGACTGGTACACGGCGGCGGATCTCTTTGCCCTGACCTCGCATCACGAGGGCTTCGGCAACGCCCTGGCCGAGGCCCTGATGCACGGCCTGCCAGCCGTGAGCGTGGATTGCGAGGCCGGCCCGCGGGAGATCCTGCGGCATGGGGTGGATGGCCTGCTGGTGCCCCAGGACGAGCCCACCGCCCTTGCGTCCGCCCTGGATCGCATGATGGCGGATGAAGCCCTGCGCAGCGCCTGTGCCCGGCGGGCCGTGGAAGCGAGGGAGCGCTTTGCCCCGGCCCAGGTGGCCGCCAGATGGGACGCCCTGTTCGATGACTTGCGGCAGGCCAGGCCTGTGCGGGCAGGCGTCTCGTGAACCGCTGCTTCCTCATCCACTCCCTGGCCGCCGGCGGCGCGGAGCGCTGGGTGGCCACTATGGCGAACCATTGGGCCACCCGGGACGCAGGCCCTGGCGCATCCGTGACCATCATCACCATGGCCCCGCCAGCGCAGGACTTCTATGCCCTGCACCCGGCGGTGCGGCGCATCAGCCTGGGGCACGATACCGTGTCCGCTGGTCTGGGGGGGGCGGTGGCCAAGAACCTGGCCCGCCTGCGCGCCCTGCGCCGGGCCTTGCAGGAGGCCATGCCCCAGGGCTTGCCGGGCACAGTGCAGGCGGGCATGGTGGTGGCAGTCATGCCCGAAAGCAGCTGCCTGCTGGCCCTGGCGGCCCTGACCTGGCCCTCGCGAACCTCACGAACTTCGCGCACCTGGGTGGCCATCGGCGCCGAGCGCAGTCATCCGCCCCTGAATCCCCTGGGCCGGGCGCGGTCCCTGGCCCGCGCCGTGCTCTACGGCCGCCTGGATGCCGTGGCCTGCCAGACCCGACCCAGCGCGGATTGGATCCTGCGGCACACCCTGGCCCGCCGTGCGCCGGTCATTCCCAATCCCGTCATTTGGCCCCTGCCCAGGCAGGCCCCCCTGTTGGACCCCACGCCAGCCTTTCCTGAACAGAAAACCCTCCTGACCGTGGGCAGGCTGGCGCCGGAAAAGGGCTTTGACCGCCTGCTGCAGGCCTTTGCGGGTCTTGCGCCGCGGCATCCGCAGTGGCGGCTGGTCATCCTGGGGGAAGGCCCCGGACGGGCTGGGCTGGAGGCCCAGCGCCAGGCCCTGCGCCTGCAGGACCGCGTATCCCTGCCCGGCCTGGCCGGCAACGTGGGAGACTGGTATGCGGCGGCGGACGTGTTTGTGCTGACCTCGCGCTACGAGGGCTTTCCCAACACCCTGCTGGAGGCCCTGGCCGCGGGCCTGCCGGCCGTGAGCGTGGACTGCGACACCGGCCCGCGGGAGATCCTGCGGCATGGGGTGGACGGTCTGCTGGTGCCCCAGGACGATTCCCCTGGCCCGGGGAATGGCCCCGAAAATGGTCTGGCGGCTGCCCTGGACCGCATGATGGCCGACGACGCCCTGCGCCGCGCCTGCGCCGCCCGGGCCGTGGAGGTGCGGGACCGCTTTGCCTTGCCGCACATCGCCGCCCAGTGGGACGCCCTCGTTACCGAACTCGCCGCCCGGCGCAGGCCTTGACGAGACGCCGGGACGGGGGGAAAAGGGCCCATGGGACGACTTCGCAAGCACGCTCCTTCGACTGCCACGGCGCGCGTGGAATTCTGGCGGGATCCCGCCTTGCCATATCTGGTGGACGCCCGGACCACGCACCTGGCCGACGATCCTTTTCAGCTCCATACCCACGACTGCCTGATGCTGTCCCTGGTGGAGACAGGTTGCACCCGGCTGCAGTTGCGCCGCGGCCTGCTTCCCGTGCCCGCCGGCGCGGTGGCCCTGGTGCCGCCGGAGGAACCCCATGCCTGCAATCCGGTGCCGGGAGAGGACTTCCAGTACCGGGCCTTGTTTTTGCGGGCGGACTGGCTCACGGCATCGCAGGAGGAGGGCCTGCGCGCCACCGGCGGCGTGGTGCTGCATCATCCCATGGTGCGGCAGGCCCTGCAGCGGGCCTATGCCGTGTTCCGAGGGCCCGGGGATCGGCTGGAAAAAGACGAAGCCTTTCACGAGTTGCTGGCCGCGGCCTGCGGGGAGACGGGGCCTGCCGATCCGCCCCGGCCATCGCCGTGCAGCACATCCACCCTGGTTCGCACGGTCCAGGCGCACCTGCTGGAACACCTGGAGCGGGCGGTGACCCTGGACGAGCTGGCGGCCGCCATCGACCTCAGCCCGTATCAACTGCTGCGACGCTTCCGGCAGCAGGTGGGCCTCTCGCCCCATGCCTGGCAGATGCAGCGGCGCATCGAGCGGGCCAAAACCCTGCTGGCCCAGGGCCTGCCGCCCGTTGCGGCGGCCCTGGAGACGGGCTTTGCGGACCAGAGCCATTTCCACCGCGTCTTCAAGCGCCACGTGGGCGCCACCCCCGGCCAGTACCAGGCCGGCGGGCGCTGCAAAATCGTCCAATCCACCCTGGCCTCGCCTATGGCATAGCGTCCTTCATCATCCAAGGAGGAAGGCGTATGACGGCGATGCGAGCATCGGCCACGGCCTGGATGGCCCTGGCGGTGGCGGTGGTGTGTTGGGGACTCAGTTTTGTAGGCAGCAAGATTGCCCTGTCGGGCGGGATTGTGAGCGATGCTTCGGGTGTGCACGGCCAGGGCCTGCCGCCCCTGACCTTGCTGGCCATCCGGTTCTGCATCGGGGCGCTGGTGTTCGGGCCCCTGCTGCTGCGCCGACCGCGGCAGCGGTGGACACTCCGGATGCTGGCGCGCATCCTGGCCATGGCCGCCTGCCTGCCCGGGGCGTACTTCGTGCTGGAGATTTATGCCGTTTCCATGACCACGGCGGCCAAGGCAGCCCTCATCGCCGCCTGCATCCCGGTGACGGTGCTGTGCATCGGCTCCCTGCTGCGGGGAGAGCGACCGGGCTGGCGGCTGGGATGTGGTGCCGCCGCCGCCCTGGCCGGGGTGGCCATGCTGGTGGCCGGGCAGGGTGGCCTGGGGGGTCTGGGTGATCTGGGCACGGGGATCAACCCCGGGGACGGCCTGATGCTCCTGGCCGTGCTGGCCGCGGCGGGATACATGCTCCAGGCGGACACCCTCGGCCGCGAGCTGGGCGTGCAGGCCGTGACGGCCTGGCAGATGCTCTGGGGAGCGGCGTTCTTCCTGCCCCTGGGCCTGTGGCAGGGAGCCGGGCTGGAGCTTGCGGCCGTGACCTCCCAGGCCTGGCTGGCCACCCTGGGCCTGGCGTTGTTTCCCACCCTGGCTGCCTTCTGGGCCTACAACCATGCCCTGGCGCACCTGGGAGCGGGCCGGGCCTCCCTGGGCATCAACCTCGTGCCCCTGGTGGCGGCCCTGGGGGCCTGGGCCATGCTGGGGGAGGCCATGACCCTGCGACAGGGCCTGGGCGGGGCAGGCATTCTCCTGGGCGTGCTCCTGGCCACGGCCACGCCGCGGACTGCCCCGGCAACGCAGCCGGCCGCCGCCTGTCCGGAGGGCTGAAGACTCACCGCCCCGCGGCCTGGACCTCGGCAAAGCGGAAGCAGGAGACCAGATGATCGTTGACCACCCCCGTGGCCTGCAGGTGGGCGTAGACCGTGGTGGGTCCCAGGAAGGCGAAGCCCCGGGATTTTAGATCCTTGGCCACGCGGTGGGCCAGGGGGGTCACGGCCGGGATGTCCGCCAGGGTCTGCCGGTGGCCGATGACCGGCGCCCCGTCCACGAAGTTCCAGAAATACGTGGACGCGCTGCCTGTGGCCTCCTGCAACCGCAGAAAGGCCCGGGCATTCTGGATGGCGGCGGCGATTTTTTGCCGGTGTCGCACGATGCCGGCGTCGGCCAGCAGGCGCTGCTGGTCGGCTTCGCCAAAACGGGCCACCTGTTGCGGGTCAAACCCGGCAAAGGCGCGGCGAAAGTGCTCGCGCTTGCGCAGGATGGTCAGCCAGGAAAGCCCGGCCTGGAAGCTCTCCAGAATCAGAAATTCAAAGATGCCGGCATCATCATGCAGGGGCACGCCCCATTCGGCATCGTGGTAGGCCAGTTCTTCGGCGCTTTTCAGGCACCACCCGCAGCGGGGGCGGTGGTCCGGGCCAAGCGTGGCAGGCGGGGCGGGGTGGGACATGGCTGATCCGGGTTGGGGTGATTGGGGGGGTGGGCGTCTTGCATCCTGAAGCCAATGCCGTATGGTGCACCGTCGCGGGGGCGCGGTCAATGGCGCAGGCCCGGCGGCACCCCAGGGACCCCGTAGCACCACAGCAAGGAGTCGCATGCATGGCCATGGACAACGTACGGCGGCTGATGCTCGCCATCCGCACCGATGCCGACCTCAAGCATGCCCTGGCCAAGGCCCCGGACCAGGCCGCGCGGGAAGCCATCCTACGCGAGCGCGGCATGCACTTTACCCACGACGACTTCGACGCCATCATTGATCATCTGCACGTGCAGTGCCAGACCCACGAAGAAGCCGAACGCTTTCACCAGTTTCGCCTGTGGTGGGATTTTTTGCGCCGGACCTGAAGCCGACGCGGCAGATGGCATCAGGACGTGCTGATGGGGGCGAGCTCCGCCGCCAGGGCCTGCACGCAGGCCGGGGGCTGGGTCAGGAAGGCTTCCAGGGCCGGGGCGTCCATGGGGAAAGAGAAAAAATACCCCTGCCCGGTGCGGCAGCCCA
>JAIWOE010000069.1 GCA_020217165.1 Desulfovibrio sp.
CTTCCTGCACCGGCCAGGGCTGGCCGACTGGCGGCTGGACAACGGTTCCTCCCTGTTTGCCGCGGCGCCCCCCCTGCTGTTTTACCGGGACTGGACGCCCCCCGAAGACGCTCCCTCCCGGGAGCTGCTGGCCCGTTCGGCCACGGTGGTGGCGGGCTGCGGACTGGGGTATGGCATCAATCATTTGCTGCAACGCCTGCCGCCGGCCCATCGCCTCCTGGTGGTGGAGCCCCGGCCGGCCATGCTCCTGGCTGCCCTGGCCTCCACGGACTACTCACCCTTCCTGCAGCGCGGCAAGCTCCTCTTCCTGCCGCCGGTGCGGGATGTGGTGGAGCGGGCCCTGCAGCACCTGGACGTGCAATTCCTGTTTGGCCGCATCGACCTCAAGGGCGATACTCCCTGCAGGCAGCTTGGCCCGGAATACGCCCAGCTGCTGATCATGCTGCGCGAATTGCTGGAAGGCATTGCCGTGGAGCTGACCACCATGCGCCGTCGCCAGGACGTGATGGTGGGCAATGAACTCGGCAACTTCCAGGCTGCCATGGCGCATGGCTCCATCCGGGGGCTGGCCGGCTCGGCCCGGGGCGTACATGCCGCCATCCTGGGCGCCGGACCATCCCTGGAGCAGGCTGCCTCCATGCTGGCCGGGCAGGCTGCCGACGGGCAGGACATCCTCCTGGTCACCGCCCTGCAAACCCTGCCGGCCCTGCAGCGGTTGGGCATCACCCCGCATCTGTGCCTGGCCATTGACTATTCCGAGGGCATGCGCGCCGTGTACGAGCGTCTGGATGCGGAGTACGCCCGCTCCATCCCGCTGTTGTATTCCACCAAATTGCTGCCGGACGTGGTGGCCGCATACCCTGGCCCCAAACTGCCGGTCTGGACCCGCGGTGGCCTTGGCACCTACATTTTTTCCGACAGGGAATATGTCCTGCACGCCGGTGGTAACGTCAGCGTGGCCTTGTTCCGGCTGCTGGCCTGGCTGGGCGTCAAGGCGGTGACGCTGGCCGGGCAGGATTTTGCCTGGAAGGCAGACCAGTCCCACGCCGCGGGGCACCACGCCAACTGCGCAACGGCCCCCAACCAGGTGGCCCTGCAGAATGCCGCCGGGGAGACCATCTGGTCCACCCTCTCATACACCACGGCCCTGCGGGACCTGGCGGCGGATATCGCCTCCAGTGATATTCCCGTTACCAATCTGTATGGCGGCGGCGCCATCATCCCGGGCACGCGCCAGGTGGACGCAACACAGGCACACACCCTGCTGCCCTCGGACCCCGGCAGTGTGGGGCGCTTCCTGGCTGCCCTGGAACAGGCCCGCCAGCCCCAGCCGCGACCCGTGTATCAGGCGCGGTCGGACCGCTGGGCATCCTCCCTGCGCGCCGTGCTCAAACATCTGGAAAAGTGTTTCAAAAAGGTGGAGAAGGAACAGCAGGCCATCGGGGAGGCCGTGGGCAACCTGTATGCCTTCCTGCGGCAGGACCCCCTGTACTTGCCATATTTATACAATGAAATCATGGACGTGAACGGCATGCTGCACCTGGGTCGGCCCTTCCTCCCCCGGGACCTGCCAGCCCTGCGGCAGATTTGCAGCCGAGTCAACACCAAGGTACGGGAGGTGGATCGCACCATCTGCGGCTGCGGCAGGGCACGGCACGCGGCCTGACGTGCTGGCTGCATCCGCGGGGCCTGTGTTCTTATGGATGACAGGCGAGGCGACCTTGGGCTACATGAGGAGAACTCCCGTTTGACAAGGAGAACTCCCGTGACTGACCAATGCGCCTGCTCCGCCGCGTGCGAAGACCGGTTGACCGTGCTGGTGCTGGCCCAGGAGCCGCACCGCCGCGCCCGGCTGCAGGAGTTGCTGTCCTCCCAGTCCGTCACCCAGGCTGATGACCTGGGGGACGCCGTGCGCCTGCTTTCCCGCAGCGGCTTTGACCTGGTGGTGTTTTTTTCCTGCGATCCAACCTCGCATCAGCCCATCAGCATGCTGCTGCAAGCGGGACCTCTGACGCCGGTGGTGGCCGTGGTGCCATGGGAGGAAGCCAGCCTGGACCTGCTGGCCCAGGGCGCACTGGAAGTGCTGGTGTGGGACTCCCTGGACGAAGCGGCCATGCGCACGGCCCTGCGTCGGGCCATGGCGCGCCAAAAGGCAGTCCTGCCCCTGACCCTGCAGGAAGAAATTGTCAGCCGCATTGTGGAACAGGCTCCCGTGGGCATGGCCCTGGTGGGCCTGAACCGTCGCCTGCAGCTGGTCAACGAGGAATTCGCCCGCATTGCCGGGGTGGAGCGCTCCCTCCTGACCCGTTTGTGGATTTCGGACCTCTTTGCAGAGGAAGACGCCACTATGCTGACCCTGGAAATGGGCCGCCTGCTGGCCAACGATGCGGAATCCACCGTGGCGGAACACCGGTGCCTGCGCCAGGATGGCGGCGTTGTCTGGGTGCACCGCGTCATGCGGCTCATGCGGGATGGACAGGGCCGCCCCCTGGCATTTCTGCTGGTCATGGAGGATGTAGAGCACGCCAAACGCGCCGAGGGTCACCTCAAGCAGACCCTGCGTGAGCTGGAAATCATTTACGAAAACAGTCTGGTAGGTATTCTGGAGCTGCAGGGAGACCGGCGCATCGTGCGGTGCAACCGGCGCGCGGCGGACGTGCTGGGCTACATTCCGGAAGAACTGCTGGGGCAGAGTGCCCGCTGTCTGCACCTTTCGGATGAGGCATACGCGGAGGCCAGCCACGCCCTGTTTGCCCAGCTGGCCAGCCGGGACTTGTTGCAGGCGGAGTGGCAGCTGCGCAAGAAGGATGGCGATCCCGTGTGGGTGCAGCTGTGGGGTAAGGCCTTGTCCCCTCCGCACCTGGAGCGAGGGGTCATCTGGCTGCTGGATGACATCACCGACCGCAAGCGCTCCGAGGAATTGCGGCGGGACATGGAGCGCATTACCCAGCATGATCTGAAAACACCCCTCAATGCCATCCTGCCCATTCCCGAGCTCATCCGCATGAGCGGGCCCCTCAATGCCGAGCAGCTTGAGTTGCTGCAGGAGGTGGAGCACTCCGCCTTGCAGATGCAGACCATGATCACGCGGTCCCTGGATCTGGTGCGCATCGAGCAGGGACGCTTCACCTTTTCCCCTGTGCCTGTGGACCTTTGCGCCGTGTTGCGCAAGGTGCTCAAGGACTTGCAACCCCTGGCCCGCAGCCTGGATGTGATGGTCCTGGCGGGCTTCAACGGCAGCTCCCTGGAACGCCAGGTTGCGGGGGAGAAGGCCCAGCTCACCCGGCCAGCCCTGGCGGCCTCGGACCCGCTGTTGTGCTATTCCATCATGGCCAACCTGCTGCGCAACGCCCTGGAGGCATGCAGACCGTACGAAGAGGTGCGCATGCATGTGGTGTGCGAGGACGTCTGTGTCATCAGCGTGCACAATCCCGGCGTGGTTCCCGGGGATGTCTTGCCAAAATTTTTCGAGAAATATGTGAGTTACGGGAAGCCGCGGGGGCTGGGCCTGGGGGCGTACGCCGTCAAGCTCATGACCGAAGTGCAGGGCGGTACCGTCTCCCTGGAAAGCTGCGAACAGCGCGGCACCACGGTGCGTGTCGAACTGCCGCCGTGGGTATCCCCACAGGAGTGATTCCACCTTATGAAAGTAACCTGGAATGCGCCGGGCACGCTGGGGCTGTGCGGCGTGTCACTGCTGGTGTTCGGGCTGCAGACGGTGCTGCCTGGTGTGGGCGGGGTGTTCGCCTCCCCCGTGCGGGTGGACCCGGCAGAGCCGCTTTTTTTTGTCCAATGCGTGGCACACGTGCTGGGGCACGTGAATTTTTCGCATCTTTCCAATAATTTGCTCCTGCTTCTCCTTCTTGGGCCCATGGTGGAAGCGCGCCACGGCACTGGCTGGTTCCTGAGCATCGCGGCCCTCACGGCCGTGGTGACGGCCCTGGCCGCTCTAGGGTTGGGGCATCGGGTGCAGGGGCTCAGCGGGGTGGTCTTCACCTGCATTGGCCTGGCGTCCGTAGCCGGTGCGCGGCGGGGGGAACTGCCGGTGACCATGCTGCTGGTGCTGGGGGTGTATCTGGGCGCAGAGGTGATGGATCTGCTGCGCCATGACGCCGTCTCCCAACTCTCCCACCTCATCGGCGGGGTGGTGGGGGCTGGCGTGGGTCTGGCTTTGGCCCGGCCCGCTCCCGGCGAAAGGAGTTCTGAGCCATAGACAGCTGCTCACGCGCCAGGAAGCCCGGCGCCATGGCGGCCTCGGGCTTCCTGGATCGCTGGGTGCGGTCAGCTGGTGATTTCGATCTTGCGGGCCTTGGCTTCTTCGGCCTTGGGCAGGGTGAGGGTGAGCACGCCATTGACGAAATTCGCGGAAACCTTGTCTTCCGCCACGGGGGAGGGCAGGGACACACTGCGGGAGAAGCTGCCGTAGCTCCGCTCCACGCGATGGAAAGCGCCCTCCTTGGTTTCCTCTTCGAATTTCTTTTCCCCCTTGATGGTCAAAATGCCCTTGTCGATGGTCACCTCAATATCGCTGGCGGCCACGCCGGGCAGTTCGGCCGTCACTTCCAGGGCCTCTGGTGTTTCCCGCAGGTTCATGGCTGGAATCACGCCTTCTACGTTGCGTACGAAGGGCAGGCCTTCCAGGGGAGCCTTCCAGAAATCCTCAAGCAGGCTGGCCAGGTCGGCCATGCTCGTCATGCCGGCAGGCCGGCGGGGATCCAGCAAAGAGACCCTGCGACGCTGCACATCGGGAACAAAGGAGCGGAACATAGTGGGACCTCCTTGTGTGGTTGTCTGGTTGTGCTGTTTGCACAATCAACATAAGCAGGGAGTGTCCTGTGTCAAGATGCTGACGTCTCTTGGGAGCAGATGTGCCGTCAGCCCTCACTCGACGAGCTTCTGCAATGTTTCCAGAACGTTTTGTGCATGTCCCGCGGCCTTGCCCACCTTGGGCCAGCGTTGGGCAATGCGCCCTTGGGGGTCAATGAGGGTGGTGGAGCGCACCACGCCCATGCTTTTTTTGCCATACATGGCCTTTTCCTGCCAGGCGCCATAGGCGGAGATGCATTGCAGGGACTCATCCGCCAGCAGCCGCACGCCCAGGGCATGCTTGGCTGCAAACTTGGCGTGGGAAGCGACGGAATCCTTGCTCACCCCCAGCACCTGGCAGCCCAGGGCCTGGAATTGCGGCAGCAGTGCCGTGAACTCCAGGGCCTCCGCGGTGCAGCCGGACGTGTTGTCCTTGGGGTAGATATACACCACCACCCACTGACCCCGCAGGGCCGTCAGGGAAACGCGCACGCCTCCGGCGTCGGGCAGGTCGAATTCCGGGGCCATGTCGCCCACGGCCAGGGAGGTTGCGGTGGTCATGGCGGACTCCGTTGGAGGGGTGAAGGGTGGGTGAGACGTCATTACGCACCGTCATTGGCGTCGTCAGGTCGGGAAGACTGGAACAGCACATGGGCATCCAGGGGATTGCGGGGCGAATTGGGCGGGAACTCCGCCACCACATCAGCCGCCTGTCCGCCGGGGGGCAGGGCCTGGCCATGCAGGCCCACCAAGCGGCAGCCGCTGAACACCATGGACAAGGGATTGTGCGAACCCATCAGCCCACGACACACACCCTGGACGCACACGGCATCGCCCCGGGGCAGGGCGGTGGGGGGAAGCAGGAGATCGGAAAATTCCAAAAAGGCTTCCGCTCGCTTGGACGATCCTTCGATGACGGCGAAGGTAAAATCCCCGGGGGTGGTCATCTCCCGCACCACGCCGTGGATAAGCAGGGTGCTCCCCATGGAAGAGGGCACCATGCCGGCCTGGCTCTCGGCACACAGGCGGGCATGGAGGGAATCCACTTCGGCCAGGGCGTCAAATTGCAGGGGCCCCGTGTTGTCAAACAACGTGAAGCTCAGCCCCCGCAGGCCCATCACCTTGACGCAGCGCGGCGCCGGCGGCTGGTGGGCGGCATAGGCCGTGAGCATGGCCTCCCTGGCGGACTTGGCCAGGGGATGCGGCTGATAGACATGGCTGCAATGCCGGCAGGTGGTCGGTGCGCCGGCGTCGTGGGGCCTGAGCAGCGTTTCCCGGCCGCACGCCGGGCAGGCGTATACCAGAATGAATTCTATGCGTGCGGGGGGGATGAAATCAGCCATGGGACTTCCTGGGTCGAGCCTGCGGTGCCAATCACGAGGAAGGCCATGGCCGGGCGGAAAATCCACCCGGTCCCATGACCTCCCCAGGTGCAAAGGATGCTACCGCAAGACAGGCGGCCCTGTCAGCCCACGGATGGGCTAAAATTGCGCCAACCTGTTGGGGGCTCGTGTGGCGTGATCGGGTTGTCCTTCTTCGTGACTGGCATCGGGGCTGGCAAACAGGCCATTAGGCAGGGATCGCCGGCGTGTGCGGTCCATGATAAAAAAATCAACAGATTCAAGCATTTGAGTGGCCTGAGCCGCCAGCGTCTGGGCAGTGCTGCTCACTTCTTCCGCCGTGGCTGCGTTCTGCTGGATGACCTGATCCAGCTGGCCAATGGCCTTGTTGATTTGCAGGGCTCCGGCCTTCTGTTGTTCGGAGGTGGCGGCGATTTCCTGGATGAGGGCCGCCGTGCGCTGGATTTCCGGCACCAGCTGCTGCAGTTTGCGCTCGGCTTCCTCGGCCACGGCCACACTGGAGCCGGAGAGGGTGCCAATTTCCGCCGCCGCCGTGCCGCTGCGTTCGGCCAGCTTGCGTACCTCCGCGGCCACCACGGCAAAGCCCTTGCCCTGGTCCCCGGCCCGGGCGGCCTCGATGGCGGCATTGAGGGCCAGCAGGTTCGTTTGGCGGGCAATTTCTTCAATGATGCCGATTTTTTCGGCAATCTGGCGCATGGCGGCCAGGGTGTGGGTTACGGCTTCACCACTGTGCCGGGCTTCGTCGGCGGCGGCGGTGGCGATGGCGTCCGTCTTTTGGGCATTTTCTGCGTTGTGGGCGACACTGGAGGACATCTCCTCCATGGAAGATGAAATTTCCTCTATGGCTGCTGCCTGTTCCGTCGCCCCTTGGGCCAGGGTCTGGCTGGAGGAGGAGAACTCCTCGCAGCCACTGGCCACGCGTTCGGCAGAACTTTTCACATCCACAATCACGGTTTTGAGCCGGCTCACCATATCACGCAGGGCCTGGGCCAGCTCACCGGTTTCGTCACCGCTTGTATAGGTCACCTGATGGAACAATTCACCTTCGGCCATGCCCTTGGCGGCGTCCACCCCCTCACGCAGGGGTCGGGTGATGATGCGGGCCAGGACCACGCCCAGGACCACGGCCAGCAGCGCCCCCACGGCCATGCCACTCACGGCCACCGTGGAGGCCACGTTGACGCTGGCCTGGGCCTGGCGCGAGGTTTCCCGCGTGGCGTCAGCCACATGGTCCATCAGACGGGCAAGCACCTGCAGGGCCACCACCTGCTTTTCCCGGGCCACTTCCATGGATTGCCGGTACATTTCCTGATACATGGCCTCGGCCTTGTCCGCCTCCGCAGCCAGCACCCCGAACATGGAAAAGGTGGAAGCCATGGCCGGGAGCATGGTCTTATACGCATCGCCGGCCGCGGCACGGTCATGGGCAGCCAGGTGGGTTTTGATGTCGGCTACGCCCTTGTGGAAGGCGTTGTGATGCGGAATGATTTCCTGCAAGGCGTTCTGGATGGCCGGATTGCGAATGGTCTTGGCCTCTCCCTGCAACCACTTGCCAAAGTTGCAGGCCGTGGGGTCGGTGCCCCCCTGCACGGGCATGTCCAGGTGCAGGAGGTTGTTCACATTGGTGGCCAGGGCGTAGTGATCCCCGCGGAACAATTCCATTTTGCGACGCAGTTCCGTGGGATTGCGCACGTCGGCGTCATCAAGTTCCCTGGAACGTTGGAGGAACAACGCGTTGCTGGCCTCCCAGTCCTTCCAGGCTGCCTGCAATTCGGCGAGGGCAGAGTCCTGGCCCAGCAGGGGGGCCAGGGCGGCGAAGGCCCGCCCCAGGGCGGCCTGGGCGTCTTCGATGTTGGCATACTGGCGGACCTTGTCCTGTTCGGACAATCCCGGAGCCAGCAGCGTCCGGGTGGCCACACGCAGGCGCTCGGCCTCGGTTTTCAAGGTCATGAGTTGCTCGACGGCGGGCATCTGCACTTCCGTCAAGGCGAGGACGTTTTGATCAAGGATGCCGATGGATCGCAAGGTGGCCAAGCCTACGACGGCGGTGATGGCCGCCGCTCCCAGGAATCCCCCCACCAATTTGTGCCGCAGGCGAAGGCGCATGCAATATCCCCCTCGTACATAGCAATGTCGCAGATACCGGTGGAACCCTACCAGCTTTGGGGCCGCAGTCAATCCACAAGTTTTAGGGGGAAATTCCTACTGCCCGCTATTACCCCCCGGGCTTCAGCACATCAAGGATCTGCAGGCGGGAGGCCTGCCAGGCAGGATACGCGCCTGCCACCAGGCCCAGGAGCATGGACCCTGCCAGGGCGCCAGCCAGCAGCAAAGGATCGGCCACAAAAGGCAGGCCGCCGAATCGGGCCGCGGCAAGCATGATGCCCATGGCGCCAAGCACCCCCAGCAGCCCCCCCGTGCCGGCCATGAGTCCGGATTCCAATAAAAATTGCCGGATGATGTCCGTCCGTCTGGCGCCGGCGGCCCGGCGCACCCCGATTTCCAGCCGCCGGGCGCGCACCAGCAGGATCATGATGGAAAGGATGCCCAGTCCGCCCACGGAAAAGGAAATGCTGGAGCTGATGAGCCCCAGGGTGCCCACCAGGTCCAGGGCCTGGCGTTGCAGGCGGATGGTGTCTTCCGCTGTCAGGACACTGAAATCCTCCCGCTGCCCGGGACCGATGCGATGACGCTGCCGCAGCAGCTCCGTGGCCGCAGCCTTGAGGGCGGTTTTGTCAGCCGTGGGGGCCAGTTCCAGATAGACGCCGTTGATCCAGTCCTGGTTGGAGAGGCGCCGCATGAGGGTGGACAGGGGCACGTAGGTTTGTTCATCCTGATTGCTGCCAGTCAGGTCCGCACCCTTGGGGGCGGAGACCCCCACCACCTGCAGGATGGCGCGGTGGGCGCGCACGCTTTGGCCCACGGCCCGGGCGGGGTCCTGAAACAACCGCTCGGCAATGGCCCAGCCCAGCACGCACACCATGGCCCGGTGCGCTTCATCCTGCGGAGAAATGAACCGACCGTGGGCCACTTCCAGGCTGCGCACCCGGGCGTAGTCCGGCCACACCCCCACCAGGGTGGAGAGTATTTGCGTGGCGCCGGACTTCAGGGCGCCGCTCTTCTGGGCAAAGGGCGAGCCAGCCAGTACCCCCGGCAGGGTGCCCTGCAGGGTGAGGGCGTCGCCGATGGTGAACGTACGGGCCAGGGTGCCGGCGCTGGCCCCGCTGCGTCGGAACCGCACCTGGCCGGACACGGCGGCGAACAGGTTGGGGCCCAGCTTTTCCGTTTCCAACTCCGCCTGTCGGACCATGGACTGGGAGACATGCTGCACCCCGGTGAGGGCCAGCGCCCCCAGGAACACCCCCAGCATGGCCAAGATGGTCCGCAGTTTGTGCACAGCCAGGGAGGCCAGGGCAATCTTCAGGCTCAACCACATGCCCGGGACTCTACCGGCTGCGCTGCGGACAAGGCAAGACCAGGGCGGAAAAATTAACGCATGGTAAAAAAAATGTGACTTTTGATGCCCGTCAGGACTATTATTGATAGCAACCATGGACCAGGACCGCGAACACTCCATTATCCGCCAAGTGCTGGCCGGGGACCGCGAGGCGTTCGCGCTGCTGGTGGAGGCATATCAACAGCAGCTCTTTCACATGGCCTATGTGCTGACCGGCTCGGCGGACCAGGCGGAGGACGTGGTGCAGGACACCTTTGTGTGCATGTACGACAAGCTCGGCAGCTTTCGCCTGGAGCCAGGAGTACGGCTGGCGCCATGGATGTTCGCCATCTGTCGGCATGCCGCCTTTCGGCTGCGCAAGCGAGGGGGGCGGATGGTGACCGGCGCCCAGCACCTGGTGGACGATGCCAATCAGGGCCGAGGGATAGAGATAGTCGGTGCCCTGGATCCGGAGGCCGGCAGGACTGTGGATTGTGAGGATCAAGTGTTCCGCAGCGAGCAGGGCCGTATGCTGGCGCAATACTTGCTGCGCCTGCCGGTGGAGCTGCGGGAGGCGCTGGTGCTGCGCTTTACGGAGGAGTTATCCTTTCGGGAGCTGGCGGAGGTGCTGGGCATCTCCCAGCAGGCGGCCAAGATGCGCGTGTATCGCGGCCTGACCAGATTGCGGGAAATCATGCCGGGTCATCTTCGGGATGGGGCATGAAGACCCGCGGCGCGCACGTATTGAGCAACTTTTGATGACATTTGGGGTGGTTATGACATCAGATACCAGGCGTGCTCCCGGCGTTTCCGCCCTCGAAGGCGTGCTGGCGGATGACGCACGGTGGGAGCTGGGGGAATTGGGCGAGCTGGCGGCCATGTTACACGGGGCCGAGCGCGCCACACCGCGACCGGGCCTCGTCAGCCGGGTGATGTCCGCGGTTCCGTTGCGGCGGCCGGGCCTGCAGGGCAGGCTGCAGGACTGGTACCAGCGGCAGTTTGGCGTGTCGGCCTGGTTGCCGGGGCGCATCATCGCCACCGCGGCCGGGAGGTGCCATCTGTTCTTCTATTTTGTGGGCCTGCTGCACCTGGGGATGGCAGCCGTGCTGGCGGTGGAACTGCAGGGTTATGCGCACCTCTTTCCCAGCTGGATCAGCCGCCAGCCAGCGTTATCCTGCGCCATGGCCCTCTTGCTGCTGTGCCTGGGGGTGCTGCTGAGCCGGCGCACGCGGTACAGCAAAGTCCTGGCCAGGTTGGGCCTTGGGGTCTATTTTATTGCGGTGCTGGGCAACAGCCTGGGCATTGCCACCACCTTCGCGGCGCATGGGGCGGTGTGGGCCGCCGTGTCCCTGGCGGGCTGCGGCATTATCCTGGGGTCATTTTTGGGAACCATGCTGTTTACCTGTGCAGGAGATGGCCGTCATGTATAAGAGCACACGCACCTCCACCAAATGCACCGGCCATGCCGGCCATGTCCGATTGCAGGCAGGGATCAGCATGCTGGAGATAGTTATTGTGCTGGTTCTGGTGGGTATTCTGGCTACGGCTGCAATCCATACTGTCGATACCCAGGAAATAAACTACTACGCCGAGGTCGACAACCTGCAAAACGCCCTGCGGTACGCGCAGCTACTAGCCATGGGTGATCAGGAAGTCTGGAATATCAACATCAAAAACTCGGAATACGAACTGCAGCGTAACTGCGCGACCCAGGATCCAGAAGGTCGCCTGGTGCGCCTTCCGGGGCAGGGTTCTGTTGTCTATGCAATTCCAAACGGTATCAGTATGTTCGGATCGCAGAATATCGCCTTCAACAGCAGGGGACAGCCCAGCGGCTGCGATGGTGTTGCATTGGCCGGAGACGTTGTGGTGACGGTGGACACCAGCAAATTACCGTCCGGAACAAAGCTCGGTGACTTCACCATCACCGCTAACACGGGGTTCATCCAATGAACAGCGCACCACGTGATGTTCCTGAAAAAATGTTGGCCCCTCGCACGGTAGGCCCGAACGGATTCACCCTCATTGATCTCATTATGGCCCTGGTGGTGCTGGCCATTGCCGGTGGGGCCCTCGTCTCTTTCATGCAGATTGGCAGCACAGTGGACGTGCCTGTGCAGCGCCTGCGGGCGGACAAGGAATTCGAGGCGGCCATGGAGAACATTCTGGCGGATTACAACAACAATTTCATGCGCAGCTGGCCGGATGCTCCGCCTGAAGATTTTGATGTGTGCGATGAGAGCATGCCGTTGTATGACCCAAGAAACAATGCCACTGCCGTCGAAGAAGGCGGCGGGCTGGTCTCTTCCTTGATGTTGTTCCGCAATGAGCTACTGACAAATGCCACAAAATACGGCGATATCACCGTGGAAGACATCACATGTGTGACCATGCGCGACACGGATGCACCGTTCATGCAGCAGTTGCGCATTCAGGTGCGGAGCAACAGTGTCGTCAATCCGCAACGGATGATCCTTACCGTCGGCAGATAGGGGGAGCCATGCAGACCAGAAGCACGCAACACGGGTTCACCCTGGTAGAGATGATCGCCAGCCTTGTCATCCTCGGGGTGGTGGCCATGGTGGGCACCCTGGGCATGGCCGAGGTCATGCGGTCCTACGTCATGACGTCGGATCATTCCTCCATGTCCCAGAAAACCCAGGTGGCGCTAGCAAGATTGTACCTGGAACTGCAACACCTGGCCGAGGTGACGGCCTCAGGCGATACATCTATCACCTACCGGCCCCGGTTCACCTTCGCCCAGGGCATCTTGGATCCCGCGGTGAATGCCTATAACGCCGGCGCCGGCACCCTGACCCTGGACGGCAATGTGCTGCTGGACAATGTGCAGCAATTCGAACTGCGCTACTGCACCAGCAGCGATCTTGACTGCAATCCCACGGCCAGCTTTGATGATGAACTGACGCAGGTCATCGAAGTCAATGTGGTGGTTGGCGGTGCGGATACCAATGGCACCGGAGACAGGGTTCCCAGGGTCTTCCAGACCCGCGTGCAACCTGTCATTTTCCACTTCTCCTAGCCGTTTCACCCACAGGAGCGTTCAATGAGCGTGTTCACTTTCTCCCATTGCATGGATCACCCGGGTCGGCCCGCGCAGGCGCAGGGCGGCATGCAGGGGTTTTCCTTGGTGTACGGCATTGTGGTGCTCACGGTGGTGGCTGGCCTGGCAGCCGCCATGGTGTCTATCACCTCCACCTCGCAGTTCAGCCAACTGCAGGAACATAACATCATGCAGGCCCGGTACATGGCGCAGGCCGGGCTGGCTTATTTGAACAGCGTCCCCAACCAGCACCGTGGCCTCAAGGACCTGAAGTTCGAAGTGGAAGACGCCGATGGCAACGTCATCGGACAGTACGAATTCATTTCCGTGCAGCGCCTGACCAACCTCAAGGTCCGGGCCGGCATCCTGGGCACCGCCGCCCCCGGCACTTCCCGCGAAACCAAGTACTACCTGGAAGGGGAAGCCCAGGAGGATTTCTCGGGCATCGCCAGTTCCGTGCAGGAAGACTTTGAGGACTTCACGGTCATCAATTCCGACGATTCCAAGAAAGGCACCAAGAAGATCGATGGCAAGGACGATATCAGCTACGAAAAGCGCGCCAGGCGTGGCAAGGCCGCCCAGTCCGAATATGGCGGCACCGGCACCGAAGGTTCGGACGATGCCGCCAACGGCACCAACTCCTTTGGCGTGGGCGCCAGCGAGTTCAACAACTTTGGCATTGCCACCTTCACCGGCAGCCGCAAGTTCAAGTACAATACCTGCGTGGAGGGTGAATGCGAGTTCAAGCTCGGCATGCGCTTCTTCATGACGGTGTGGTATGAAGTGAACAACGCCGACGGCCTGGTCATCACCCTCTTCAACGGCGACAACAACGACAAGTATTCCGTGGGCGGGGATTCCCAGCACGGTGAGATGATTGCCTACGCCGGGGATTCACGCGTGTTGAGTAACACCAGTGGCACCAGCTATACCATCAACCGGTTCATTGATCCGGAAGCCAACGGCATCATGCCGCCAAAGCTGGGAGTGGAGATAGACAACTACGGCAACCCCAACCGGCGCATATGCCCATCCAGTACCAAATCCCAGTACTGGTACCGCAAAACCAACCCCGCCAGTGGCACAAGGTACGATTACGGCGGCGGTAATGCTGCCTCGGGGTTGGACCACGTCGCCTTTGTGGCCTGGGGGCTGGACCTGCCCTGGGGCTGTGCCTGGTATAACCAAAATACCAACAGCGTGCGCACGGCGAGCACCGGCAGCAAAACCGCCACCGCTGATGGCGCGGCGCGCTATGACGACAACCAGCATTCCCGGGAAAGCTGGTTGTGGAACCCCATGCACTACCACAACCCGGCCTCCAACCGCAGTGGCGAGGTGACCATGCGCTCCTCCTCGGTGCGCAGGGTGGCCCAGACATTTTACATCGAGGAACCCCTGCGCGTCTCCCAGGCGCACATCTACCTGCGCGCCTTGCCCAGCACCAACCTGGGCAAGAGCTTGCGGGCGTACATCTACCCCACGGTGGCCTCGGGCTCCGGGCGCGTCCCCACGGGCACCACGGCGTTGGCTTCCAGCCTGGAAAGTGATGATGCCGTCACCGACAGCACCCTGCCCACGGACGGCACCACCAGCACCAGCACCAATGAATCCATTTATGAAGACGGCAGCATGGTGTTTGTGGGCTTTCACTTCACCAACACCTGGAGCACGGGTTCCAGCGGCATCCTGGCCCCCGGCTGGTATGCCCTGGTCCTGGAATATGGCACCACCAACTCGGACAACAACCTGCGCGTGCAGGTGGACGACACCTCCCCCACGCATCCCGGCAACTTTGCCACATACAATGGCTCCACCTGGTCTGTGGACACATCCAGGGACATGATCTTCTACGTGCTCTTCGACCCGCCCAACTACCAGCGCACGGGCTCCCTGGACGGCGGCGACTCCAGGGTCTATCAGCGTGCCGTGTTCCCCGTCGTCAATGGCGAAACCAGCTATGACAACGGCGCGGAGTCCATGGGTAACACCACAGCCTGGGGACTGTTCAAGCAGAACCTGGCCATCCGGGTGGAGGTGCACCGCGGCATCGGCAACAATCCGGATGCCGTGGTGAGCGACGGCACCCATGGCAACGCCGACAACCTCTATCATCCATACAGGATGCTCGTCTGGCTGCGACGGTGCGAAACCACAGACAAGGCGGGCAACTGTCCGAAGTACATCAACTCGTATTTTGCGGATACCTCCGGGGACCTGGATACCACCCTCAACCCCCCGGCCATGGAGCGAACCTTCTACCTGAACCCCACGGACCACAACAAGTTCGAGACCTTCCTGCTGGGCATCACCGAGGCCACGGGCGGCGCCACCCAGGAGGCCAACTTCAGCAACATCATCATGCAGTTCCGAACGCCGGACGACATCCCCCTCAACAAGCGGGCCTGCAAGGACTGCAACGACTTTGATGACTGACGACGCCTGACCCCACCATACGCCATCACAAAGATAAGGGAGCCCGCAACGGCAGGCTCCCTTTTTTTGTGGTGGAGTGGCACCGTTACTGCGGCCCGGGCGCCAGGCGCACCAGCCGGAAGCCCACGCCGCAATTCACATACCCGGGCACGGCACCCCGGCGGTTGGAGCAGCGCTCGCCCTTGAGCACGCGCATGGCCACAGGTTCTTCCACCACAGGAGGCTGGCCGTCTTTGGTGTAATAGGTGTCCACCCATTCATCGGGGGTGTCGAGCATGCCCAGGAGCACGGGCCGGTTGCTCCGGGCGGTTTCCTGCTGGCGGCAGGCCGCCTCCCAATGGACCTCCTGTGGCAGGATGAAGGTCTCGGTACCATTGTGCAGCCGGGTCAGGGTGCGGGCGAAGTCGTCGGCTTCGAACCAGGTGATCCAGGCCACCGGCCGGGTGGCCTCATCTCCCCCGGGACAGGCCTGGTGGGGGTGGCCCGTCACGGCTTCCCACTGGCCCTGGGTGGTTTCCTGGGTGGCAATCCAGAACCCGTCCGGGCAGGCCTGGCGGCGTGGCTCGTCGGCGTAATGCTTGTTGAAGAACCACTCTGGCAAGGCGGCCCGCAGGGCGGCTTCTTCCTGGTCGGTCATGCCCATGTCATAACATCCGCCCTGGATCCATACAAACGTAATGCCGCTCACGGGGTCCACCCAGGTGGTGGAAGACGAGTTGGACGCATTGCCGCAGGATGCCTGGGCCATGATGCATACAGTGCATATAATGGATAGCAGTTTCATGATCATGATGGGGCGCCACTCCTGCAAAGATGCATGTCTGCGCTGCGGGGATGCAACACGGATGGCAGGTGGAAATCCCTCGACGCAACACGGCACAAGCTGCCTCAGGAAAACCACGCTGCAGGCCTTTGGATGCGGTGGGCACGTGGATTAAAGAAAATTCATGCCTGTTGACAATGATGCAGCAGGAGAAGTAGATTCGTCAAGTATTGTTCCAACGGCGTCGGGCGTCCGGGCGAATCCGCTCCCGCGACCTCGGCGAGGAGCGTTCCCATGTGTTGCGATCATCCCGTGCAGTCCCTCCCTCCCGTCCCCTCCCGGGGCCGTACCTCCCCTGCCGGCTTGCTGCGAATGGGCATGCCCAGGGCGGGCTGGCTGATGCTGGCGTTATGCGTGTTGCAACTTGTTGTCGCCCACGCCGCCAACGCCAGGCTCATTGACCTGGATCCGGATTATTTTGGGGAGCGGGAATTCGGCGTCAGTGAACAGGGGATGTTTGAAGGCGTGATTCTCAATGTTTCCCAGCACGTGCTCGCTGGCGTGCAGGTGGACATCACCGCCCTGGACAAGGACGGCGCCCAGCTATGGCGGCGCACCATCGCCTTGCCACCCCTCAAGCCGACCCAACGCGCCCCGGTGTCGGCATTCGTGGGCCTCGACGCCGGCCAGCCTGCTACCTATGACACCATGTATCGTATGGACGATACAGTCGGAAAAAACCCCAATGTCACCACTGCAACGGAACGCAGGGAGGTGGGCTTCAGCGTCAAGGGCACCGGGGACTTCCGAACCAGCCCCGTGACCATTTCCTCCGGGGAAAAAACTTTTACCATTGAATATTTGGGTGATGACGTGGTGGTGGTGCTGCTGCAAAACGCGGCGGGCACCCTGGAGCTGCCCCTGTTTGAACTGCAGGGGCCGGGCAACGCCACCACCCGGATTGTGCTCGACGCCAAGGATGCGTATGCCTTCCATGTGGATGGCGACGGCGCATGGACCATCCAGCTGCGGGACGATCAACGTGCCC
>JAIWOE010000340.1 GCA_020217165.1 Desulfovibrio sp.
GGCGTGGAGTCCCGCCTGGGCGAGGTCCCGGGGCTGGGGCTGTTGCCCCTGCGCACGTCCATGGGCCGGGAAAAAATCCTGCGCCGCGTGCTGGCCCGCCATGTGGACACCAACCTCCCCGTGGACGGCTACGAAATCCACCACGGCGTGACCACCTTTTCCCCCTCCAATCCCACGGGTGAGATGCTGGAAGACATTGTGGACCAGGATGGCCGCGCCCTGGGCTGGGGCCTGCCAGGCAATGGCATCTGGGGCACCTACCTGCACGGCGTGTTTGATGCGGACCGCTTCCGCCGCTGGTTCCTGGACCGCATCCGCCAGCGCAAGGGCTTGACGCCCCTGGGAAAAGTCATGCAGCACTACAGCATAGATCCCGCCCTGGACCGCCTGGCCGATGTGGTGCGCGCCCATGTGGACTGGCCGCGGATCAAACAGATGATGGGACTGTGAGACAGGGCATGATGTGCCGCCCCACCTTGACACCCCTGCACGGCGTTGTTACCGGCTATTGACAATCATGTCAGGATAGCACGGCCATGCACGCACTCACGCCACGCGAGCACGAGGTCCTCAAGATCATCATGGAGGACTACATTTCCACCGCGCAGCCGGTGGGCTCCCGGGCTGTATCCAAGCGCTCGGGGCTCAAGCTCTCCCCGGCCAGCATGCGAAACGTCATGGCCGACCTCACGGACAAAGGCTTTTTGGAGCAGCCCCACACCTCTGCCGGCCGTGTACCTACCTCCCAGGCCTTTCGCTTTTACCTGGATTCCGGCCTGCCCCCGCGCCCCGTGGATGACGACGCCCGCCAGCAGATCCAGTCCGCCATCCTGTCCTCCGGGCTGGACCTGCACCGCATGCTGCACCAGGCTTCCCGGCTCATGGCCGGACTCTCCCAGCAGGTCTCCATGGTCATCACCCCGGGGCTGCAGGACACGCGCTGGAAGGAAATCGACTTTGTGCGCGTGAAGGCCGGGCTGGTGCTGGCCGTGCTGGTGCTGGATGGCGGCGAGGTGTGCAACAAACTCCTGCCCGCCGAGGACGACCTGGGCGCCGACGAACTCCGCCGCTTTGCCAACTTCCTGAATGATACCTACCGCGGCAAAACCCTGGGCGAGGCGCGCAGCCTCATCCGCAAGGAACTGGCCGACGCCCGCCGCCAGCTTTCCAAGCTCTGCCACTCCGCCCTGCTGCTGGCCAAGGAAACCACGGACCAGCCCGCCGGGCGAGACGTGTTTGTGGACGGCGCGGCCAACATCCCCCGCCACGCCGAATTCGCGGACATCGAACGCCTGCGCGAGCTGCTCTCCCTGCTCGAAGAACGCAGCCGGCTCCTGGATATCCTGGACAAGATCCTCGTCACCGATGCGCATGCCCCAGGCCTGCGCATCACCCTGGGGCAGGAAGAGCAGGACCTGGGGGAAGGCCTCAAGTCTTTGAGTGTCATTTCAACAACGTACGGCGACCACGCCACCCCACGCGGGTCCCTGGCCATCATCGGCCCCATGCGCATGGATTACGCCAGCATCGTCCCGATGGTTGACACCATCGCACAAACGCTTACTTCCTTGCTCAAGGCGCGGTTTTAGCGCCCTGGCGCTGCAAACCGCATCCGTTCGCACGCATTGGCCGGCCGAGCCGGCCTTGTTTTTGGCCGGCGTTGCGCTGTGTGCTGCACTTTTTGTCCCAGGAGGAGAAACACCCCATGACCAACGACGGCGCCACTTCCCAGGGCCGCACCATCCCCGTGACCGATCTGGACGACCAGCCTGCTTCCAACGTGCCTGCGGGGGAAGCTCCGCCCTCCCTGGTGGAGCTGGCCCTCTCCGACGAGGAACTCAAGGGCCTGTGCGTGGAGCGCATCTGCCCGGCCTGCACAGACAAGACCGTGGCTGACGACGCCAAACTACGCATGCTGGCGGAAATGGACAACTACAAAAAACGGCTGCAGCGAGAAAAGGACGACTTCGTCAAGTTCGCCAATGAGTCCCTGGTGGCCGACCTCATCCCCGCCCTGGACGCCATGGACCTGGCCCTCATGCACGGCAGCAAGGTAGATGCTTGCAAAGACGTGGTCCTGGGCGTGGAGATGACCCGCAAGATGTTCCTGGACATCCTGGCCCAGCACGGCCTGTGCCCCGTGGGCGCCGTGGGGGAGGAATTCTCCCCCGAACGGCATGAGGCCCTGGGCGAGGAGCCCCGCGACGACATGCCCCCCGGCCTGGTCTGCCAGCTCGTTTCCCGCGGGTATATCCTCAAGGAACGCCTGGTGCGGCCGGCCAAGGTCATGGTGAGTGGCGCAAAATAGGAATTTTTTCCAACCACCCCTGTACAAAATTTTGACGCGACTTAACTCAAAGCAGCAACGGCATGTTACGAGATCAATGCGTATTGATGCGATACAACAACAAAGCAATCAATACTCATTGAACATCCTGAACATATTTTTTGAGGAGGACATCCGGCATGGGGAAGATCATCGGCATTGACCTTGGCACCACCAACTCC
>JAIWOE010000070.1 GCA_020217165.1 Desulfovibrio sp.
TGCAGTCCTTGAGGGCACCGGGCAAGGTATCCGCCATTTCAGTATGCCTTGCCGGGGTTGAGGATGCCCAGCGGGTCGAAGGCGTGCTTGATCTGATGCATGAGGCGCCGCTCCTCCTCGCCCAGTTGCCTGCCCACGGCGCCCAGCTTCACCAGGCCGATACCGTGTTCGCCGGACAGGCTGCCGCCCAGAGCCAGGGTTGTCTCCTGAATGGCAGCCTTGGTCCGTGCCGCGGCGTCTTCCTGGCCGGGCTCGTGCATGACCGAGACGTGCATGTTGCCATCCCCCAGGTGGCCGGCAAAAAGCACCCGCACCCCCTCGGCCTCCCCCATGGCTTCGAAGCGTGACAAGGCCTGCAACACCTTGCCCCTGGGCAGGGTCACATCATCGGAGAGTTTCTTGCTGCCGGCCTTGAAGGATGCGGGGTTGATGCTGCGTCGGATGTCCCACAGGGCTTCTTCCGCCGTGCCCTGGGCCTCCTCCAGAAAGACGGGCCCCCAGGGGAGGACGGCCTCCCGCGCCCGGGCCAGGACCGCGGGCAGGCAGGCCGCCTCCCCGTCCAGTCGCAACAGAAGCACCGCGTTGGTGGATGCCGGCCACGGGACACGCGGCGGGGGCATGAGTTGTTCCAGGCAGCGGCACATGCCCTCCCCCATGAATTCCATGGCCGCCGGCAGCAGCCCCGCGGCAAACACGGCCCGGGAGGCAGCCAGGCAGGCATCCATGCTGGCATAGGCCGCCAACAACGAAGCCGTGGCCTGGGGCTTGGGCTGCAACTTGAGGATAATCTGGGAAAAGATGGCCAGGGTGCCCTCGCTGCCCACCAGCAGGCGGGTCAGGTCCAGCCCCACCACGTTCTTGTGGGTCCGTCCGCCGGTCTGGATGATCTTCCCCCCTGGCAGCACCGCGCGCAGGCCCAGCACATGATCGCGGGTAACACCGTATTTCAGCGCCCGCATGCCGCCGGCGCAGGTGGCCACATTGCCTCCGATGCTGGACATGCGCCCGCTGGCCGGGTCCGGCGGGTAGAACAAACCCCGCGCCTCCACGGCCTGTTGCAACACGCCGGTGATGACCCCCGGCTCCACCACGGCCACGAAGTCATGGTCGTCGATTTCGAGGATGCGATTCATGAGCAGCAGGGAAACCACCACGCCCCCCGCCGCCGGCACACAGCCGCCCACGGTGTTGGTGGCTCTGGCCCGGGGGAACAGGGGCACTCGCTCCGCCTGGGCCCAACGGAGCAGCTCTACCAACTGCGTTTCGCTGGCCGGCCGCACCACGGCCCAGGGCATGCACTGCTGTCGGCAGGCATCCATGCCGTAGACGAGCATGGATTCGGGATCAAACAGGCCTTGCTCGCCGGGGAAGAGGTCCGCCAGGGTGCGTTGCTGCGCTGGCGTCAACCCGGAACCAACCGGGCCAGCCGCCCCCACCCTAACGTTCCTTGCCCGTGCGGGTCAGCTCGCGGCGGGTGTCCCGGGCCACGGCCTTGTCCTTGAGGGCCTGACGCTGGTCGTGCAGCTTGCGACCGCGCCCCACGGCAATCTCCAGCTTGATCTTGCCGCGGTGCAGGTACAGGCTCACGGGCACCACAGTCAGTCCCTTTTGCTCAATGTGTCTGGTCAGTTCCACGATTTCCCGGTGATGCAGCAACAGCTTGCGCGGCCGTTCGGGGTCGTGCCCGCCATGGCCCACGGGGCCGGCGTTGGCATACGGGGCGATGTGCACCCCCACCAGCCAGGCCTCGTCGTCCTTGATGCGGATGTAGCCATCCTTGAAGGTCACCTTGCCGTCGCGCAGGCTCTTGACCTCCGAGCCCAGCAGCACCAGGCCGGCCTCGTAGCGTTCCAAAAACTCGTAATCATGACGGGCGCGTCTGTTTTCCGCGAGCCGTCCACCGCCGGGCTTGTGTTTGGCCATGCAATTCCAGCCTTAATCCAGCAGCGAGGAGTAGAACATGAGCTCCTCGGGAAAGCGTTTGAATACGGAATCGCGCACCAGCTGGTTGGTTTCGGCCACGGTGCGGGCCTTAAGCACCTCCCGCAGCAAATCTTTGCAATCCTGCATGGTCGTTTGCCGGATGACGCGCTTGATGCCCGGAATGGCATGCGGGGTGATGGAGATGTTGTCCACCTGCATACCCAGCAGAATGGGCACGCAATACGGGTCCGAGGCCAGCTCGCCGCAGACACTCACCTCGATGCCGGCCTGGTGTCCGGAATCCACCACATACTTGATGGATCGAACAATGGCCGGATGCAGGGGCTGATACAGATACGATACATGCTTGTTGATGCGGTCGATGCCCAGGGAATACTGGATGAGATCGTTGGTGCCGATGGAAAAGAAGTCCACTTCCTGGGCCAGCACATCTGCAATGAAGGCCGCGCAGGGCAACTCCACCATGATGCCGATGGGCATTTCCGGATCGTGGGCAATGCCGGCGGCCGTCAGCTCCCGCTGCACGTCCCGCACCACCTCCTTGCACTGGTCGATCTCGTTGACCCCGGAAATAAGCGGAAACATGATGGCCACATTGCCATGCTGGCTGGCCCGGCAGATGGCCCGCACCTGCTGGCGGAACAACTCCGGATGCTTGAGGGTGAACCGCACGGCCCGCAGGCCCAGGGCCGGGTTGGGCTCATCCAGCTTGCCGAACTGCCGGGAAAGTTTGTCTGCCCCGAGGTCCAGGGTGCGGAAGGTCACCCGCCGGGGGGCCAGGAGGGCGGCCAGCTCGGAATACTCCGTGGCCATGGCTTCCTCGTCGGGAATGGCTGCCCGGTCCATGAAGGCGTATTCCGTGCGATACAGGCCCACGCCTTCGCCGCCGGCATCCAGCACTGCGGCTACTTCTTCAAAAATTTCAATGTTTGCGTAGACGTTGACCCGGTAGCCGTCGATGGTTTCCGCTGGCAGGCTGCATTCCCGGGTGATGGAGGACTGGTAGTTTTCGAACTGATATTTCAGATCGGAATAGTAGGCCAGTTCGTCCTCATTGGGATCCACATAAATGCTGCCCTTGAGGCCATCCAGGATGACGAGGTCGCCATCGCTCACCTCCTCCTCCAACCCCTCCACCCCCACCAGGGCGGGAATCTGCAGGGACCTTGCCAGGATGCCCGTATGGGAGGTCTTGCCCCCCTGCACCGTGGCCAGGGACATGATCTTGGAGATGTCCAGGCCAATGGTGTCCGCCGGCGTCAGGTCATGGGCCATCATCACGAAGCGGGCGCTCATCTCGGCACGCATGGCGGCATCCACCAGGGCATGGGGCTGCCCCAGGAGCTTGTCCATGATGCGGCGGGAAACCAAGCGCACGTCCTGAATCCGCTCCCGGATATAGGTATCCTCAATAGCGGCGAAGGCCTGGGCAATCTGATCCACGGCCTTTTCCAGGGCCCATTCCGCGGTAATACCCATTTCTGCCACAATTTTCTGGGCGCTGCGCAGCAATTTGGGATCCTGGCTGATCATCAAATGGGTATCGATGATGGCCGCGTGCTCCTGCAGCTCCTTGGGCACCTTGCCCCTGGCCGTGGCCAGCTCTTCGCGCACCCGCTCAAAGGCCAGCTCCAGGCGGGTGTTTTCGAAGTCCTTCAGATCATCCGGAATGGCCTCGCGGGGGATCTGGGAGAACCGGCTGCGGTTGACGAAGAGCGCCCGCCCCACGGATACGCCTGCCGAGACGGGAATGCCCTTAAGCACGATTCTGGCCACTATTTTTCCTCGCCGAATTTGGTGCGAAAGCAGTGGGAGAGCCGGTCCACGGCCTCGCGGGCATCGACGCCCGAGGCGTGCAGTTCCAGCTCGCTGCCGCGCGAGGCAGCCAGGGAGAGGATATCAAGGATGGATTTGGCATCCACCTCCTGATCCTCCATGCGAAGTTGAATGTCGGCGCGAAATTTCTGCGCCTCCTGGGCCAGGACGGCGGCAGGCCGCGCATGCAACCCCAGTTCATTAAGCACATGCACATTGCAGGCGCAGGTGCCGTTGTCGGCGCCGGCGTCCACGGCTGGCGAAAAAGGCGTTTCGATCATGGCAGTCGTCTGCGGAATGGTCAGGTTCAAGTCCATAACAATCAGGGCGCAAGCCCCAGCCCCTTTGCCGGCCTCATCCATTAAGCAGCAGCGGCAAGGCTGCCGCGGCCGTGAGCACCAGCAGAGCCACTACCTCCCTGCCAATGCCCCCGTAATACACCACCATTGCCGCCGCTCCCACCACCGCCACCCCCATAAACCAAGTGCCGGCCAGCATCTCCTGCGGCCAGGACAGATGCAGGAACAGGGCCAGGAGCACGGCGTTGCCGTATTTCAGGCGTTGGGCCCAGTCGATGAGCCGCCATCGCTTGAGCCGGGTGAGAAACTTCAGGCCTTCCTTGAAGCCCACCAGAAATGTGGCAAGCTTGAAGGCGTGCAACCCGAAAAACCAAAGCAAGCCCCATGCCAGGGCCAGTCCCGGCATGTCCCCCACCACCAGGCAGGCCGTGCTCAGGGACCAGAACACCAAGAGGCTGCCGGCAAACAGCGAATCCCCGATGGCAGACAGGGTGTATACCGTGGTGTCCTTCACCGTGGTCAGCACCTGGGGAGGAAACAGCCCCTTGGCAATCTTGTCTTCCAGGGACAAAAACACGCCCACCAGCAATGGCGTCCAGAACGGATGCGAATTGTAGTGCGCCACGTAGCGCTGCCGCGCGTCGCGCCGGGCTTGCGCATCGGCATAAATGACTTGCAGCCCCGGCTCCATGGCGTACACCAGTCCCACGTTCTGCATGCCGCGGGTGTTGAAGGCCGCGGCCACCAGATACGAGCGCAGGAACGAGTGCACCAGAGCCCGGCCCAGGCTGGCTTCCGGGGATGGGCCGGGTCTGCCGCCGGGGGCTTGCCCAGGCTCACCCGGCCGTGTGGCGGTGGACACGATCATAGAGTTCCTTGGCCGTCCATCCGGTCACGGCCGCCTGCACCTGCTTGGCCGCCTCACGGGGTTTGCAGCCTTGTGTGCGGGCTGCGGCAAGCAGCCGGTCCACAGTTTCGTCGGGCGTCCGAGCAGACTGCCCATCGGCCAGCGGACGCGGCGGCCCCACCACCACGGTGGCTTCCCCTTGCAGCTCTCGGGGGGCGGCCAGCCACCCATCAAAGGAAGTCAGGATAAACTCCTCGTGGAGCTTGGTCAATTCCCTGGCCAGACAACAATCCCGGTCGCCAAGAATTTCACGCGCCTCGGCCATGGTTTGCGCCACGCGACTGCCCCGCTCGAAGAACACCAGGGTGGCCGCCAGGGTGGCATACGGCCGGAACAGCTCCCGCCGCTCCGAGGCCTTGCGCGGGGGAAACCCCAAAAAGACAAAAGGATACGGCGGCAGTCCCGAGGCGGACAAGGCGGCCAGCACCGCCGAAGGCCCCGGCACCGGCGAGACGGGCAGACCCTGCTCCCGGCAGGCCCGCACCAGGCGGTAGCCCGGGTCGGCCATGAGGGGCGTGCCGGCATCGCTCACCAGGGCCACCTCCTTGCCCTCGGCCAGCAGGGCCAGCACCTGGGTGGTGCGCGCCTCCTCGTTATGCTCGTAAAAACTCAGGAATTTGGGCGAGGGCAACCCCAGGCGGGCAAAGAGCATGCCCGTGCGGCGGGTATCCTCGGCCAGCACCACCTCTGCCCTGCCCAGCACTTCCAGGGCGCGGGCGGAGAGATCACCAAGGTTGCCAATGGGCGTGGCCACGATCCAAAGCATCGGCGACCTCGAAGGCATGCGGATGATGCGTGATGATCCACGCCTCTTCCGGATTGATCTCGTGACTGCGCACGGGATGGGGCGCGCAGACGGCCAGCACGTCAAACCGGCAGGCGCGGTGCCAGGAGTCGTGGGCCGAAAGCCAGGCTGCCGCAGCCCGGGCCAGCAGCCGCTGTTTGGCCGGGGTGATGGTTTCCGCCGGAGCGCCGCGGCTGCGGGGGCTGCGGGTACGCACCTCCACGAACACCAGGGTGCCGTCGCGGGCCTCGCATACGATGTCCAGTTCCAGCCGCCCGTCTCGCCAGTTGCGATCCAGAATGCGCAGGCCGGCGGCTTCCAGATGCCGCGCCGCGGCGGCCTCGCCGGCCTGGCCCAGGAGCAGGTGCGGGGGCGGCACGTCACATCCCGGGCAAGCGGGCCTGGGGTGCATCCTCCGGCCGCACGCCGCGGAACGTCAGGCGGTGTTGCGGGCAGGGGCCCAGGCTGCGGATGGCCGCCTTGTGGGCAGGGCAGCCGTAGCCCTTGTGGCTGGCAAAGCCATAGCCGGGGAAGCGGGTATCCAGGGCGAGCATGACGCGGTCCCGCGTGGTCTTGGCCAGGATGGAGGCCGCGGCAATGGCCGGCACCAGGGCGTCGCCATTCACGATGGCGCGTTGGCCGGCGGTCCAGCCTGGCAGCACCTGATTGCCGTCGATGGCCAGATAGACCGGCACCTCGCCCAGACGGTGCGCGGTGCGGTCCACGGCCCGGCGCATGGCCCGCAAGGTGGCCTGCAGGATGTTCACGGCCTCGATTTCCCGAGGCCAGGCAAAGCCCACGGCCCAGGCCAGACACTGGCGCTTGATCTCCCCGGCCAGGCGCCGGCGGTCGGCTTCGCGAACCTGCTTGGAATCATGCAGTCCGGCCAGGCGGGCAAAATCGAACCCCGGGGCGAACACCGCCGCCGCCGCCACCACGGGCCCGGCCAGGCAGCCCCGCCCGGCTTCGTCCACGCCGGCCCAGGGCGCAGGAAAAGACGACCATGGCACGGCACCACGCAACGGTTCCTTGCAGGAAGGAGACGTCGAAGCGCGGGGCCGGGCCATGGCGGCAAAACAGGGGATGCCCGAAGGGCCTAATCCCACTGGTTCTTGGTCTTGATCTTGGCAGCCTTGCCCTTGAGGCCGCGCAGGTAGTACAGGCGGCTGCGGCGGACCTTGCCTTCGCTCACCACTTCCACGCGTTCGATGGCCGGGGTATGGAAGGGGAAGATGCGTTCCACGCCCACCCCATCGGAGGTCTTGCGCACGGTGAAGGTGGAGGTGGTGGTGCCGCGCTTGATGCGCAGAACCGCGCCCTGGAAGACCTGGATACGTTCCTTTTCCCCTTCGATGATGCGCAGGTGCACCTTCACGGTGTCGCCGGGGCGGAATTTGGGCAGGTCCACGCGCATGTGTTCGCGTTCAATCTTGCGGATGATATCCATGGTCGGTCTCCTTCTGAAAAAACGGGCGTCGTGGTCCCGAAACGTTGCATCGTTGTCAGCACATGGCCTGCATTCACCTTCACCACGCGTCCTGGAGCAGGCGATCCAGGATGGCCGTGGCCGCCCCACGCACCGGAAGGTGGTTGTAGGCGTCCAACGGACGAATGGGCGGCAGCATGCCCTGCGCCGCGCACATGGCCTCCGGGGCAAGCCCGTGCCCTGCGCCCAGCAGCAGGCAGACTGGCGAGTCCTCCAGCCACCGCCGAGCCTCGACAAACGAGACCAGGCGCGGCCATTGCTTCCTGTAGCGCCGCGGGGCCTCGGCCAGGGCGCTGGTGGTCAGCACCCGGGGCGGTCGGCCTGCGGCCTCCTCCACCATGCCCAGGGCTTCTTCCAGGGAAGCCGCCACGCGCACGCGGGAGAGGGCCTGGGCGCGATGGGCGTTCACCCGGCCGCCGGCGCCGATGGTCCAGTGTCCCAGCACCCGATGAGCCAGCGCTTGCTGATCTTCCAGGGGTGTGACCACGGTGACATCCGCCACTCCGTAGCAACAGGAAACGCGACCGATATCATGGATGTCAAAGGTGGTCAAGGAGGCAGCGCCGGTTCGTCCCTCTTTCAGCCGTACCGGCGCATGCACATGGAGGATGTGCAGATTGCGGCCCAGCTTGCGGCGGGACGGGGTCTGCTCCAGGCTGCGCAGAAAGGCGTAATCCTCGGCCGAAAGCGCCGCCTGGGCCAGGAGGTCCGGCCGACGCTCCAGGGTGGTGCGCAGGGATTCCCGCCGGCGCCAGGCCTTCACGGCGCCATGATCCCCGCCCAGGAGCACCTCGGGCACGCGGTGGCCAGCGTAGTCTTCCGGCCGCGTATAATGCGGATATTCCAGCAGACTTTGGGAAAAGCTCTCCTCATCCCCGCTTTCTTCCTTGCCCATGAAGCCCGGTACCAGCCGGGCCACGGCCTCCATGAGGCACAGGGCGGCGGACTCCCCGCCGCTGAGGACGAAATCCCCCATGCTGACCTCCCGGATGGGGTGCAGCGCCCCCAGCCGGGCATCCACGCCTTCGTACCGCCCGCACAGGATGGTCACGGCCGGCAGGGCCGCCAGGTCCCGGGCCATGGCCTGATCAAAGGGCCGGCCCCGGGGCGTGAGCAGCAGCACCGGTCCCGGTTCCGGGATGGACTCGATGGCCTTGCTCAGGGGGTCCAGCTGCATGACCATGCCCGGCCCGCCGCCGTAGGGACGATCGTCCACGGCCTTGTAGTGGCTGGTCACGAAATCCCGCGGATTCACTGTGGCAAAGGAAATGACGCCCCGGTCCACGCCCTTGCCCATGAGGGCGCAGGCCATGGGGGAGGCGAAGAACTCCGGAAACAGGGTAATGCAGGTAAAACGCATGGCTACCGGGGCGGCAAGTTGCTGGGGCTGTAATGCCGGGCCAGCCACATGGCCAGGCCGTCCAGGCCGGGCAGGAGGATGCGTTCGGTGATATTGGCCTGATCCAGCTTGTCCCGCACTTCCCACTTGAGTTCCTTTGGAATGACGATGCGCCGCCACAGCCGCGGGTGCTGCCGCAGCCAGTCATCCAGGGGCAGGGTGACGTCGGAAAGCACGGAGAACAGGGCGTACTGGTTGACGATGCGCGCATCCAGGGAGGGCGGTTCGTAAAACAGGCAGTAGGGACGGTCGGTTTCGCCGGCCACGCGCGGCAGGGCAGCAAGGTCGCCGATGTTGCTCACCACGCGCTCCAGCATTTCCATGGTGAACACCTTGGCGCCGGCTTCTTCCAGCACCGTGCGCAGGCGAGCGGGCAGGAGCTGATGCGTTTGGACAAATTCCACGGCCCAGATCACGCCGTCCCGGTCGTACTGATCCATGGCCGCCGTGGCAAAGTGCATGGCCACAAAGGGGGAGTAGGTCCAGTCCAGCAGGCGGGTGGGCAGGCCATGGTGCTGGGCCACGGCCCACCACCACCAGTCCGAGTGCATGCTTTCGCGGCCGTCGGACATGCCGTATTTCTTGAAATTGCGCAGCAGGTGGTATTCCAGCTGCGAAAACGGTCCCCCCAGCCGCTGCAGGCTGGTGTTCAGGGGATAATTGATGTCCGAAAGGCCGCGGAAGACGTAATTGGCGCGAAAGTGCCGGATGTCCTGCTGCCAGCTGTGGTCGTAGACCCGCTCGCAGAGCTCCATCCAACTGGAGACGACAATATCCTCAGGGAGCCTTCCTTCGGTGGTGGGGATGCGGGGATCGGTCATGGCGGGCCTCCTTGGGCGACGGCTCGGGCGACTGGTCTGCCAGGTAGATGTCCACCAGCCCTTGGGGAGGGTCTACCACAATCCGCCGTGCCTCCGCATCCACTTCTACAAGAAAGTCCTCGTGGGAGGGCACAAGAATTTCCTGCCCGGCAGGAGTGCGGATGGCCCAGACGTCGTACTCCTGGGCGGTTTCGAGGAGATACTCGAACACGCCCAGGGCCGTGCCATCCGCCAACAGAACCTCGGCCCCCAGGAGGTCTTCGATGTACACCTCATCCTCGTCCGGGGGAGGCAGATCCGCAGTGTTTGCCAGGATATCAGCATCCCGCCAGGTGTCGGCCTGGGTGCGGTCGGCGATGCCCTCCAGCAGGAGGAGCACGGTCTGCCCGTCTGGCGAGGCCGGTCGGGCCTTGCGCACGACAAAGGCGCGGGGCTCCGCCGCATCCCGGGCCAGCCACAGGCGAGGCAGGGCCAGGAAGGCGTCCAGGTCCTCGGCGTGGCAGGCGCACTTGAGCTCGCCGCGCACGCCGTGGGGTTTGAGCACCCGACCCAGCACCAGTTGCGAGGCCATCGCCGCCACCTTGCCCGTTACGCCCGCAGCACGGGCGCTATTCCAGGATTTCCAGCACGGCCCGGCGCTTTTCCCGCACGGAAATGCCCGAAAGCACGGTGCGGATGGCCTTGGCGGTGCGCCCTTGCCTGCCGATGATCTTGCCGAGATCGTCTTTGGCCACGGTAAGTTCGATGACGTCGGCCTGGTCCCCGGGCTTCACCGTCACCTGCACGGCGTCGGGATTGTCCACCAGGGACCGGGCGACATACTCGATGAAGGATTTCATGGAGTCGGACATGGACGACCTCCCGGACCCTGTGGTGCGTCGTTCGGGCAATCCCGTGCAGCCATGGTGGCGGGCCGCGCCTTAGGCAGCGGCTTTCTTGGCCTGCTTGATGAGGGACTTGACCGTGTCCGTGGGCTCGGCGCCCTGGTCAAGCCATTTGGCCAGTTTGTCCTGGTCCAGATTGACCTCGGCGGGGGAGGTCATGGGGTTGTAGAAGCCCAGGATCTCCAGGGCGCGACCATCGCGGCGGGACTCCACGTCCATGGCGACGATGCGGTAGAAGGGGCGCTTTTTGGAACCCATGCGGGTGAGGCGAATCTTGACGGCCATTGCGATCTCCTTGCTGAGTAGCTCGAATTATTTCTTGCGCTTTTTGCGCGTGGACTTCTTCTTTTTGGTGAACGAACTTTTGGGGGGCGCCGGCTGCTGGCCTGGGCCCATGCCGCCCATACCACCCATGCCGCCCAGCCCGCCCAGGCCATCCATGCTGGGCAAGCCTTCCATACCGAGCATACCGGGCATGCCGGACGGCAGCTTGGGCGCGCCGCCGGCAAGGCCGCGGGCCAGGCCGCCCATGCCCCTGGGCAGGCGAGGCAGCTGGGGCATGCCGCCCTTTTTGCCTTTTTTGCCACCGCCCATCATCTGCTGCATCATCTGCTGCATGCCGAAAAAATTGGTCAGCAGGGCGCCCACTTCCTGCTCGGTGCGGCCGGAGCCCCGGGCCACCCGCCGCTGGCGGGAGGGGTCCTGCAGGAGCTTGGGCTGGCGGCGTTCCTGCACGGTCATGGAATTGATCATGGCTTCCACCTTGACCAGTTCCTTGTCCGGCGGAGCCATCTCGCCCAGCTTCTTGCGCAGGTCACCCATGCCGGGGATGAGCTTCATCAACCCGTCCAGGGAGCCGATTTTCTTGAGCTGCCGCATCTGCTTGCGGAAGTCCTCAAAGTCGAACTCCGCACGCATCATCTTTTCGCCCATGGCCATGGCGTCCTGCTCGTCCATGGCGTCCTGGGCTTTTTCGATGAGGGAGAGCACGTCGCCCATGCCCAGGATGCGGCCGGCGACGCGATCCGGATGGAAAACCTCCAGATCGGAGAGCTTCTCGCCCATGCCCACCAGCTTGACCGGCTTGCCCAGCACGCGCTTGATGGAGAGGGCTGCGCCGCCGCGGGCGTCGCCGTCCATCTTGGTCAGCACCACGCCGGAAATGTCCAGCCGCTCGTTGAAGCTCTGGGCGATGTTCACGGCTTCCTGGCCGGTCATGGCGTCGGCCACGAAAAGGATTTCCTGCGGGGAGACGGCGGCCTTGATGTTGGCCAGCTCTTGCATCAGGGGCTCGTCGATGTGCAGTCGGCCGGCCGTGTCCAGCAGAACCACGTCGTGCCCCTGCTCCACGGCTTGGGCCAGGGCTGCGCGGGCGATGTCCACGGGATTTTGATCCGCGGATGAATTGAACGAAGGCACGCTGAGCTGCCGCGCCAGGGTGTGCAGCTGCTCGATGGCCGCGGGGCGGTACACGTCCGCCGGGACCATGAGGGGCTTTTTCCCCTGCTTTCTGAGCAGGTTGGCCAGCTTGCCCGTGGTGGTGGTCTTGCCGGAGCCCTGCAGGCCCACCATCATGTAGATGGTGGGTTCGCCCTTGGCAAAGGCCAGGTCCGTGGATTGGCCGCCCAGCAGCTCCACCATTTCGTCATGGACGATTTTCACCACCTGCTGACCGGGGGTGAGGCTTTTCATCACCTCCACGCCAAGGCAGCGCTCCCGGATGCGGTCGACAAACTCCTTGACCACCTTGAAGTTGACGTCCGCTTCCAACAGCGCCAAACGCACCTCGCGCAAGCCCTCCTGGATGTTGGATTCATTCAGGCGACCCTGCCCGCGGAAGCGTTTGAAAACGTCGCTCAAGCGATCGGAGAGACTCTCGAACATGCGGCCCTTGCACGGTTTGCCACGCCTGTGCGGCGCGGGATTGCATCCCCGGACCTTCCCGGGAGTGAGACGAAAGAGGGTGAGGGGTACTCGATTCGCCAGGGCAAGTCAAGCCGCCAGCACATGACATCCATTACAAGAATGAAATCCTTGTTGCAACGGCATTCTCTTTACCTGCACCGCGATGCCGGGTAAGGTACAAGATTCAACGCTGTTCATTCGTTCACCTCCACTGCGTTTTTTTGGACGAGGCCATGCGCGCATCTCATGCTTTCTTGTTGCTTGTTCTCTTGGTTGCCCTTTTGCAGGCAACGGCCTTGCCGGCTCAAAACACCACGGCCCCAGATGCCGGTACTGCTGGCAATGCCACCAATGCATCCACAGCTGCCCCGGTGGAGGAAGTTGTGGAGCCTCCCGTGGACCCGCAGGTGGAAATAAACAACACCTTGCGCGGGCTGGTGGATTCCATCGACAGCCTTCGCGCCGCCATCCGGGACCGCGAAAAACTGCTCAAGTCTGTCTCCACGCCATCTCAGCGCGAGGAACTGGAAGCGGAAATCGACGCCCTGGTGATTTCCCTGCGGGAGCGGCTCAAGAACTTCGAGCACGTGGCCGCCGGAGTGGACCTGGAGTCCATTGCCGCACCGCAACGAGACAGCCTCAACTGGTCTGCCGATCTGCAGGAGCTGCTCTCCCCCATCGTCGGCGAGCTGAAAAAGCTCACCGCCCGCCCCCGGGACCTGGAACGGCTGCGCGCGGAAATTGACCGCCTGAACCAGCTGCTGCCCAGAATCGACGCCGGCCTGCAGCGCATGGAGGCCCTGAAGGCCGCGACCAAGGACAAGGAACTCGTCAAGCGTCTGACCTCATTTATTGATGACTGGCAGGAAAAGCGCGACAACACCGCCAGCGCCCTGAGCGTGGCGCAACTGAAACTCAAGGAGAAGCTGGCCGAGGACAGCTCCCTTGTCTCCCTGTTCCAGCGGCTGTTCCAGAACTTTTTCCTGAGTCGCGGCAAGAACCTGCTCATGGCCCTGGCCGCCGGCGGGCTGGTGTTCGCCGCCATGCGTCTGGCCCTGCGCCTGTTCCTGGGCACCAATCGCGGCAAGCGCTGGGCCAAGAAGTCCATGTTTTTCCGGGCCGCCACGGTGGTGTACACCTTCCTGTGCACCCTGGCCGCCACCCTGGTTGGCCTGGCCATCCTCTATAATGCCGGGGACTGGGTGCTCCTGGGCTTGACGCTCCTGTTGCTCATCGGGGTGCTCTGGTCCGCAAAATACAATATCTCCACCTTCACGGAACAGGTGAAGCTGCTGTGCAACCTGGGGGCGGTGCGGGAAGGGGAACGCATCATGTACAATGGTCTTCCCTTTAAGGTGGGCCGAATCAACTATTACACCACCCTGGTCAATCCATTGTTGCAGGGTGGATACGTCCGCTTGCGTCTGGATGATCTGTATAACCGAACCTCTCGCCCCGTGCATAACGATGAAGAATGGTTCCCCACACGCAAGGGAGACTATGTGATGCTTGGTGATGGCACCTTCGGACAGGTGTTGTTGCAGACTCCCGAGGCTGTGACGCTGTCCGTCTACGGCGGCAACCGTCAGCATTACGCCGCCAACGACTTCCTGGCCATGAAGCCCCGCAACCTGACCACCGGGTTCGGCCATTTGGTGACCATCGGCATTGATTACAAGCATCAGGCCCAGGCCCTGGAGGAGATTCCCGCCCTGCTGGAACTGGACGTGCGGGCCGGGCTGGAACAGGCGGGCTACGGACCTCACGTCACCGGGTTCTTTTCCCAGTTCAAAGGCGCAGGAGAATCCTCCCTGGACCTGGCCGTCTATGCCGGCTTTGCCGGGGAACTGGCCGGTGATTACTGGGCCCTGCAGCGTCTGCTGGCCCGGCTGGTGACACAATCCTGCACGGAACGCGGCTGGAACATTCCCTTTCCGCAACGCACGGTACACATTGCCCCTGCCGATGGGGCGAAAAATGGATGCGCGGCGGACGTCAATTTGCCATAGTGGTTAGGGTAGCATGGCGCCCTGCCCACGCATCGCGCATCATACACCTTTGGCATCAGGAGTAGTTGTTCATGAAAATGTTGCGGCCCAGCCGAATGGAACGTTGCATCGGCTGCCATTCCTGCTCCCTGGCCTGTGCCCGGCAGGTGTTCAAGCAGCTTTCGTGGACCAATGCGGGCATCCGCATCCATTCTTCCGGCGGTATTACCACGGGTTTTGAGGCGCGCACCTGCGTGGCCTGCGACCCCGCCCCCTGCGCTGCGGCCTGCCCCACGGAGGCCATCACCCAGCGCCAGGGCGGCGGCGTACGGCTCAAGCAGCAAGCCTGCATCCGCTGCGGGGCCTGCGCCAAGGCCTGCCCCGTGGATGCCATTCTCATTTCCCCCGAGGACGGCCTGGCCTACCTGTGCATCCACTGCGGCCGCTGCGTGCCGTATTGCCCGCACGAATGCCTGGAACTCGCGGAAAAGGATTCGCCCTTCTGCGCCCCGGATTCCCCCTACGAAGACGCCTGCAACCTGGCGGAGTGAGAATCATGTCTGCACATACCTTCCGCGTTCTCCACGTTCGGCTGGATCAGGGCAAGGGCCAGGTGCTGGAACTGCCCGGCCGCGCCGAGCACCTGGGCGGCTCCGGCCTGGCGGCCATGCTGTTCCAGCAGTTTGGCGACCTCTCCCTGCCGGCCCTGCATCCCAGCCAGCCCCTCATCTTTGCCATCGGGCCCCTGACCGGTTGGTTCCCCCTCATGAGCAAGACGGTCTGCGGCTTTAAAAGTCCGTACACCGAGGAATATGCCGAAACCCACGCCGGTGGCCGCCTGGGCCTTTCCCTGCGGTTTTCCGGGCTGGATGCCCTGGTGCTCACCGGCGCGGCCGCGCGGCTCACCTGCCTGGTGGTGGGCAGCAACCGCATGGAATTCCACGATGTCAATTTCATGAAGGGCATGGACGTCTTTACCACTGGCAAGCACATGCGCCGCTATGGCAAGGCCAACGCCGGCCATCGCTCCACCCTGCGCATTGGCCCTGCCGGCGAGAACATGAGCGCCTTTGCCTGCATCAATGTGGATACCTACCGCCACTTCGGCCGCCTGGGCGCCGGCGCCGTGATGGGCGCCAAGCACGTCAAGGGCATCATCGTGGCTGGGGACAGGTCCTTGCAGTTGCCGGAAAACAAGAATTATCCCAAGCTGTTCAAGGAAATTCATACTGTGCTCACAGCCACGGACATGATGCGCAAATACCACGACCTGGGAACGACCATCAACATGGCCGTGCTCAACGGCATCCGCGCCCTGCCCTGGCGCAACCTGCAGGCCACCACCGATGCCGCCATTGATGACGTTTCCGGCGAGCGCTTCGCCGAACAGCTCCTCCTGCGCAAGACGGCCTGCGCCGGCTGCCCCGTGGGCTGCATCCACATCGGCCTGCTGCGGCAGCTCTTTGCCGAGGACCACAACTACCTGTACCGCCAGGTGGGCTACGACCACGAAACCGTCTTTGCCAACGGCTCCATGCTGGGCATGACCAAGGCCTGGAAAATCCTGGTGCTGCTGGACGAAGCAGAAAAGCAGGGGCTGGACGCCATCTCCTCCGGCGTGGCCCTGGCCTGGGCGACGGAAGCCTTTGAAAAGGGGCTGATTTCCGAGAAGGAAACCCTCGTGCCCCTCACGTGGGATGATGTGGAAAGCTACCGCCTGGCCTGCGTGCACCTGGGCCTGGCCAGCAACGAGTTTTATCGCCTGCTGGCCCAGGGGGTGCTCAAGGCCGTGGCCGTGTACGGCGGCGGAGATTTTGCCTGCGTGCTGGGTCAGGAAATGGCCGGCTACGCCACCGGGGAGAACTTCTTCATCTCCCAGGCCATGGGCTTCCGCTACTCGCACCTGGATTCCGCCGGCTACAGCTACGACCAGAAAACCAAGGACAAGGACGCCGCCAAGGCCGTTGATTTCATGATCGAGGATGAAAAGGCCCGCGTGATGCTCACCTCCCTGGTGGCTTGCCTGTTCGCCCGCAACGCCTACACCCCGGACAAGGTGCACGAGGCCCTCCTTGCCACGGACCAGCCCGAACTGGCCGAGGCCCTGGATTCCAGCGTGGAAGCCATCCGCCGCACCCGCTGGCGGCTCAAGCTCCAGAGCGGCTATCAGCCGGAACAGGTCCAACTGCCCAAACGGTTCCTGGAAGTGGAAACCTGGAAGGGCGCCATGGACCCTGCCTACGTGGAAGAACTCAAGACCCTGTACGCGCAGAAGATCCGGGAGATGGGGGCGTAGGACGGGCCTTTTAATCCGGTGCCAGCGTGTGTTTAGTTTTAATAAGGGGAGTTGCGAGAGGGGAAACCTTTTGAAAAAGGTTTCCCCTCTCGCGCTCTCCCCTTCCAAAACGTTAGCAGTCTCATCCCAAGCCCACATCTCCTGTTTCAGGGCCTAGTCTTCCTCCACGGCTATGACCACACGCAGAAGGTGGCCCCGGCCTATGTGGAGGAACTGCGGGACTTGTTCGCGCAGAGGATCCGGGAGATCGGGGCGTGAGCCCCGCTACTATGCCGAAAATTTCTCTTCAATTAAAGCTTCTACAAAATCTTCAATGGCATTACGGGTCACA
>JAIWOE010000071.1 GCA_020217165.1 Desulfovibrio sp.
CGCTTTTTCCCGCGTGGCCCAGGCGGGCGCCGCCCGGGCCGGCCTGCTTGGCACGGCCCACGGCACCCTGGAAACCCCGGTGTTCATGCCCGTGGGCACCCAGGGCACGGTCAAGGCCCTGGGCCCGGATGACCTGCAGGCCCTGGGGCCGCGCATCATCCTGGGCAACACCTACCACCTGTACCTGCGCCCCGGCGATGAACGTGTGGCCCGCCTGGGCGGACTGCATGCCTTCATGGGCTGGAACGGCGCCATCCTCACGGATTCCGGCGGTTTCCAGGTCTTCAGTCTCCAGGGGCTGCGGCGCATCCAGGAAGAAGGCGTCACCTTCCAGTCCCACATCGACGGCTCCAGGCATTTGTTCTCGCCGGAAAAAGTCATCTCCATCCAGCGCAACCTCGGGTCGGACATCATGATGGTGCTGGATGAGTGCGTGCCCTACGGCGCGGACAAGGAATACACTGCCAAATCCCTGCAACTGACCACCCGCTGGGCCCGCCGCTGCCGCGAGGCTCACCCCTCCCTGGACCGTGGCCAGATGCTCTTTGGCATTGTCCAGGGCGGATTCTTTACGGACCTGCGCGCAGAAAGCGCCCGCCAGCTCATGGACATTCCCTTTGACGGCTACGCCATCGGCGGCCTTTCCGTGGGCGAGTCCCGCGAACAAATGGTGGACATCCTGGCCCACACCGCCCCCCTGCTCCCCGAGAACAAGCCCCGCTACCTCATGGGCGTGGGCACCCCGCGGGATCTGCTGGACGGCATCGCCCTGGGAGTGGACATGTTCGACTGCGTGCTCCCCACCCGCAACGCCCGCAATGGCACCCTGTTTACCAGCTTTGGCAAGACCAACATCAAGCTGGCCAAATACGCCGAAGATCCCGCCCCCCTGGACCCGGCCTGTACCTGCTATACCTGCCGCACCTTTTCCCGCGCCTACCTGCGCCACCTGTACATGGCCCGGGAGCTGCTGGCCTACCGGCTGAACACCATCCACAACATCCATTACTACCTCGACCTCATGCGCCGGGCCCGCGCCGCCATCCTTGATGGCCGTTACGAGGCCTTCCGCCGCGACACCCTGGCCCAGTACGAGGACGATGCCACGCCCCCAGGAGACGCCGCATGTCCCAGCCCCTGAATGCCCTGCACCGCGAAAAAAGCCCCTACCTCCTCCAGCACGCCCACAACCCCGTGGCCTGGCACGCCTGGAACGAGGACGCCTTTGCCCTGGCGCGCGAGCAGGACAAGCCCGTTTTCCTCTCCATCGGCTACTCCACCTGCCACTGGTGCCATGTGATGGCCCACGAAAGTTTCGAGGATGAAGAGGTGGCCCGCCTGCTCAACGACTGGTTCATCCCCGTCAAGGTGGACCGCGAGGAACGGCCGGACATCGACTCCCTGTACATGACCGTGTGCCAGCTCATGACCGGCGCCGGCGGCTGGCCCCTGTCCGTGTTCATGACTGCGGACAAGATGCCCTTTTTCTCCGCCACCTACATTCCCAAAATGACGCGCTTTGGCCGCACGGGCATGCTGGAGCTGCTGCCGCGCATCGAGGAGCTCTGGCGCCTGCGCCGGCGGGACATCCTGCAGTCTGCCGTGTCCATTGCGGACCATCTGCAGCAGTTCGTCAGCGGGGACCTCATGCGCCAGCACCAGCCCGCGGAGCCCCTGTCCGTCAAGACCCTGGACCAGGCCTGCACCCAGTTGCTGGAACGGTTCGACCCCGAGCACGGCGGATTCGGCGGCGCACCCAAGTTCCCCTCCCCCCACAACCTGCTGTTCCTGCTGCGCCGCCATGCCCGCACCGGCAATGCCCAGGCCCTGCAGGCTGTGGAGCGCACCCTCCTGGGCATGCGCCTGGGCGGGTTGTTCGACCATCTGGGCGGCGGCTTCCACCGCTATTCCACGGACGAACGCTGGCTGCTGCCCCACTTTGAAAAGATGCTGTACGACCAGGCCACCCTGGCCCGAGCCTACCTGGAAGGGTTCCAGGCCACGGGCAATGCCCTGTTTGCCGAAACGGCCCGCGCCATCTTCTCTTACGTGCAGCGCGATCTGCTGGACGGCTGCGGCGCGTTTCACGCCGCCGAGGATGCCGACAGCGAAGGCGAGGAAGGCAAGTTCTACGTCTTTTCCATGGAGGAGCTGTTCCAGACCCTGGGAGAGGAGGACGCCGCCCTGGCCGCGGAGGTCTTCAATTGTCGCCGGGAGGGCAATTTCCTGGAGGAAGCCACGGGGCACGCCACCGGGACCAACATCCTGCACCTGAGCGCCCCCCTGGACGCCCTGGCCGCGGCCATGCAGCTGCCCCTAGACGAGCTGCGGTTGCGTGTGGACTCCATCACGGCCCGGCTCTTTGCCGCACGTGGCCGTCGTGTCCGGCCCCACAAGGACGACAAGATCCTGGCGGACTGGAATGGCCTGATGATCGCCTCCCTGGCCTTCGGCGCGCGTGCGCTGCAGGATGAACACCTGGCCGTGGCCGCCGCCCGGGCTGCGGGAGGCATTCTGACCCGGATGCGTCTGCCCGATGGCGGGCTCTTCCACCGCTACCGCGAAGGCGACGCCGCCGTGCCCGGCCTGCTGGACGACTACGCCGCCATGGTCTGGGGCCTGCTGGAGCTCCACCAGACCACGGGAGATGCCACATGGCTGGACCAGGCCACCACTCTGGCCACGCGCATGGTGGAAAAATTCTGGGACGATCAACGCGGCGGATTCTTCCAGGTGGCCGAGGACGCCGAGCCCCTGCTGGTGCGCCTCAAGGAGGTGCACGACGGCGCCCTGCCCTCGGGCAATTCCCTGGCCTTCCATGCCCTGCTGCTCCTGGCGCGCCAGACCGGCGACGCCGCCTGGAGCGGCAAGGCCCGGGCCATGGTCGATGCCTTTGGCAATGACATCGCCGCCATGCCCCTGTCCTACACCTTCTTCTGCTGCGGCCTGGACACCCTGCTGCACGATGCGGAGGCGCGCGGGGCATAAGCCCCTGTCCGTTCAGGACTCACGGCAACAGGCCGCCGGCCCCGTGTCTTCCTGGAGACGCCGGGCCGGCGGCCTGTTGGTTTGTCTGTATGGATGGATTTGCCGTGCGGCCCTATCTCGGCCCTGATTCGACCTGCTCCGGCTGGCTGGCAGGCGTCGTCTGGCCTGGCTGATCTGGCTGGCCTGGCTGATCTGGGGGTTGTTGCTCATGCAGGAAGACCTTGGCCGGGTAGCGGCTGTCCGGCTGGGGCACCTGCAGGCCCAGGCGGGCAGCCTTGTTCACCAGGATGGGGCCGGACAGGTTCAGGGCCGTCTTTTCCGGAGCACCCGGGGGAATGGACACGGTGACGAGCACCGCCATCTGCCCCACGTCTTCCAGCTGCAGCAGCTGCTGTTCCGCCTCGCCCAGCCTGACGTCATACTCTGCCAGAAAGCTGTACGGGTCCGCCACCAGCAGGCCCACGCGGGGGTCTTCCAGGCTTTGCAAAATAAGGAAAGGGGAGTCGTCCCGCATTTGCAGCAGCACGAACTCGCGGCTCTCCTCCATGCCCACCAGCCCGCGGGGGAAGGTGAGGACCTTGTCCATTTCGATGGTCCGCTCGCCCAGGCGAGTCTGGATCACTTTTTCTTGGTGCCGTGCCATAGTTGCGTCGCCGCCAGCAGGTCCTCGTCCTTGGAGGCCAGGGCAAGTTGATTCTGTTCTTGCACGCGAAGATAGATTTCCTCGCGGTACACGGTCATGTCCTTGGGAACTTCCAGGCCAAGCTTGATCTGCTTGCCCTGGACCCCCAGCACCGTAATGCGAATGTCGTCTCCCAGGTAGAGCGCTTCGCCTGGCCGCCTGGTCAAAATGAGCATGGCCTTGCCTGCCGTTGCGCCGGACGAATCCGGCTGAGTGAAGGCGTCTGTGCACGCCCGGGCGTGCTGCGCCGGCTGGTCTGTTCCTCGCACATCCGGCCGCGGGCGTCCAGTGTCCTGGCCCGGCGCGGATCAGGCCCGGCGCTTCTGCATGACCACCACACCAGGATAGACGTGCAGGTATTCGATCCTCGACATGGTATTCGTCCCGATCCCGGCGCTACTCGTGGCCTCTGCCATGCCCACCTCATCAACCAACTGCTTGATGAAGCCCGGAATGCCGTACCGGTGACTCTTGAAATACTCCCCGTGGTACCGGAAGCGGTTGGGCATCCGCTTGAAAATTTTCAGAATCAGCGAAGGGATCCAGGCCAGCGCCCATTTTTTGCACACCAGATGGTCCCGCGGGTTGAACCGCTTGCCGCCGGCGTAGCCGGGAAAGTACCCGGTCCCCCAGTCCTCGATGATATACAGCCCGCCGGGGGCCAAAAGGGGAAACAAGGCATGGAAGCTGTTGCTGGTCAGGCTGCCGATGTGAGAACAGTCATCGATGATAATGTCAAACTGTTCCCTGTTGTGCTGGGCAAGGATGTGACGATGCAATGCCGCGTCATCCTGGGACCCCTGATAGACGGCCACGCGGTCCGTGGAGAAGCGCCGCGTGCAGGGATTGATGTCCAGGCCCATGATGCGCCCCTGAGGCAACAGTCTGGAATAGTATTCCAGGGAGTGCCCGTCAAAGACGCCAAGCTCCAGGAGCGCCACGTCTTTTTCGGCAAAGGGAGCCAGGTATTGTTTGTACAATGCCAGATAATGCGGCGGCTTTGCCGCATACCGTTGTTCCTCGGCATACCAGCTGTAGTACTCGGCATCGACGGCTGCAAGGGCATTGGCATGGTGCATGACAGGATTCCTGGAGTGTTCCAATGGCAGGGTTCCGGATGCATACGGAATGAGCGCCTTGCCCGTCAAGCAGACATGCGAACCTCGTCGCGAAACACGTATTACCCTTTCAGTCCAAATCACAGATAGTTCATCAGACTCATCTTCATGATCTGGGAGGAGGTTTTCAGCACGGCCTCATACATGAGCTGCTGCTGGGCCACCTTGGTCAGCAGGTCGGCCACGTCGGCATCTTCCACGGTGCTCAGGCGGGCTTCCTTGTTCAGCTTGAGGGAAGTGAGCATGTTGGCCGAGACTTCCAGCCGGTTTTCCCGGCCGCCCACGCTGGCCGCCTGGGTCAGCACGTGCTCGCTGGCGCCGCGCAACTCTTCCAGGGCCTGGGAGATGCCGTTTTCGTTGTTGGTTTCGATGTACCCCACCAGCCGGCCCACGACCTCGAACATGTTGCGCTGGTCCCCGCCATAGGCAACGGTGGGGGTGCTGGAGTAGGGCTCAAAATAGATGCCGCCGAACACGTCCTTGCCCACGGCGTTGACGGCGATGGCCTCGGTGGCGGAAATCTGGAAGGTGATTTCCGCACGCCGGGGGCGGATGACGAACTGCTCCCCGGGCTCCAGGGTGTTGCCGCTATCGGGAGAAAGCTCCAGGTAGCCGCCGGGCACCACCAACGAGGCTGGCGAGCCGGGGGTGGTGTTGGTGAAGGTGTTGCCCGTCACCCAGGACACGCCGTTGTCCAGGCTGTAGGAATACTCGATGGGGCCATCCAGGGTGGTCACGGCGGCATTGTCGATACGCACCATGACATCCTGCTGGAAAAAACCGAAGGCCGCACCGGCCACGGTGTTGTTGCCGCCGTAATCGTCCACCGCAATGGCGTCTTCGTCATCGCCCTGATAGATGGCCGTGGGCCGCACCCACAACCAGGTGCCGTTGTTTTCCGAGGTGTTGAGCACCTCGGGGTCCACGGCGGAGACGGCGCTGCCGGCCTCCATGGTCACGCGCACACCGTTCATCACCAGGGTGGTGTCGCCGGCAGCCAGGGTGGCGGTGGTCCAGCTCTGGCCGGCATCGGTGGAATACCGGTACTGCAGGGCATCCGTACCCACGGTGCCGGTATCCAGGAACTGCACCAGGTGGGTGGATTCCGCAGCTCCGGAGATGCTGAAGCTGGAGCTGGCCAGGGCGGCATCATTGGTGGTGACGGCCAGGCCCTGCACGAAGGAGCTCACCCCGGTCTTGTGGCCCGAGAAGATGTGCTTGCCCTCGTATTCCGTGTTGGCCAGCTGGATGAGCTGCTCGAACTGTTCGCGCACCTCAAAGCCAATCTGCGCCCGGTTGCTGGCGTCGTAGGTGCCGGAAGCCGCCTGCTCCGCCAGCTCCTTGATGCGGGTGAGCACGGTGTTCACCTGAATCAGGGTGTTGTCCTGCAGGCCCAGCCAGCCCCGGGCCGTATCGATGTTCTCCTGATATTGATCAATCTGGCTCAGTTGATTGCGGTACGAAAGCACCTGGGAAGCGCCCGCGGGATCGTCAGAGGGACGATTGATGCGCTTTTGGCTGGCGGTTTGGATGTTGAGCTCCATCAGCGAGGACAGCGAGGAGTTCATGTTGTTCACATGATATTTGAACAGCGACTGCTGGGATACGCGCACAAAAGCCATGGCCGCCTCCTTACTGCTTGAGCCCGAGGACGATCTGCAACATCTCGTCCGCCGTGGTGATGAGTTTCGCCGCTGCCTTGTAGGAACTCTGGAACTTGATGAGCGCCGCCATTTCTTCGTCCAGATTCACCCCGGCCACGGCCTGCTGGCGTTCGTCCAGGTCGTCGGCCAGGGCCTTGTTGTATCCCCAGCCGAACTTGGCGCCGGCGGTGTCTGTGCCGGCGGTGGCCACCAGGGTGGCGTAATAATCTGAGAGGGTCTGGTTGGAGCTGGTGCCGAAGGAGCTGATGATGGTAACGTTGGTGGTCTGCAGCTTGGCGATGGCCTGGGCCATGGTGTTGTCGCCAAAGTTGAGCTCACCGGCGCCGTTGATGTGCCCGGCGTTGATGCGGTCCGCGCTGGAAAGCACCGCCGGGTTAATGCCCAGGTTCGACGCGTTGGTGCCCGTGAAGAAGGTGTTCAGGCCCAGGGCTGCGGAAAGCCCCACGGTATCCGCTCCCAGGGCAAAGGAGTAGCCATCCTCGGCACGGATGCGCAGCTGGTTGTTCACAATGTCCGCCGTGAGGTAGGCGCCAAAGGTGTCGTTGATGGCATCCCGCACATCTTCCAGGGTATGCACGCTGGGGTCGAAGTTCTGAATGCCCGGGGTGACGGCGTCGAAGTCCAGCGGCCCGAAGGAGGCCGGGGGGGTATTGGAGACCAGCTTGCCGGTGGAGGTGTCGTACACGTAAAAATTGACGTTCCCCGGCGAGTCACTCATGTACTCGGCAAACGCCAGTCCCGAGGAGTTGGAGCCCAGGGCCAGACTGGTGTCCCGCACGGAGTAGGTGCCCAGCATCTCCGTCACCGGCACCAGGCCGGCACCCTGGCTGTGCTGGCGGTTGACATTCCAGATGAGGCTTTTGGCCAGGGCGTCCAGTTTGTCGCTGTAGCCGCCCACGGTGGGCCCCACAAAATTCATGAGGGCCGCCAGGGAACCGCCGGTGAGCCGGGACTTGTCCACCGTGCCATCCCCGCGCAGCACCGGGGTGAGGTTCACCTTGTTGGAGGTGTTTTCGTACCAGTAGATGCCGCTGCGGGGCATGATGGAAAACTTGTCGCCCACGGAGAGGGGCTGGGTGGCGTTGTCAAACCAGATTTCGATGTCGCGCACCTGCACCTTGCCGGATTCCGGGCGGGCGTCGAAGAGCAGCTGCTGGCCATTTTCGTCGGTCAGCCAGGTCTTGCCGCCATCCAGAGAAACGCGGAACTGGGCGGCGCTGCCGTCGGTGGCGTTGGAGACGTCGCCGGCTTTGACCACCTCGATGGTGTATTCAAAATCGTCGGCGCCGCCGAACTTGATGGTGCCGTCAAAGGTGGAGGTGGTGGTCAGGCCCTGGGTGGTCTGGGGCCCCTCGAAGGCCATGGTAAAGGCCTCGCCGCTCTGGACCAGGGTGTGGCCGGAGAGGGTGGTGACCACGATGTCCCCGCCCAGGCCGGTGGTGCCCAGGCCGCGGTTGGCGATCTGGATATCCATCTTTTCCGAGAGCAGGCGCAGGGCCTGGTCCCGCTGGTCATACAGGGAGTTGGCGTTGTTGGAGCCGGGAATGTCGTAGGCGTTGATCTGCTTGTTCAAGTCCGCAATGCGCTTGAGCAGGGTGTTGACCTCGTCCACATCCTGGCGGGCCTCCTCCTCGGCCAGCTGCTGCAACTGCCTGAGGTCGCTGTTCATGTTCTGGAACAGGCTGATGAGGCTCTGGCTGTCGCCCAGGAGCTGCTCCCTGGTGGCGTAGTCCTCGGGACGCAGGGAGAGGTCGTTCCAGTCCGAGAAAAACTTGTTCATGGCGGCGGAGAGGCCGTCGGTGTTGGACTCGTTGAACAGGCCGTCCACGGACGTGAGGTTTTTGTAGAGGGTTTCGTAGTAGATTTCCCGAGAATGCTTATCCAGGTACTGCGACTCGACGAACTCGTCGAAATTGCGGATGACCTCCTTGGCCACCACCCCCGTGCCGAGCTGGCCGGGCCGGTAGTTCAGGGAGACGTTTTCCTGGAACACCACCGAGCGCCGGCTGTAGCCCACGGTGTTGACGTTGGCGATGTTGGACCCGGTGGTCTCGATGGCGGCCTGGGACCCGAACAGCGCCCATTTGCCCATGTCGAGAATGGAGCTGATACCTGGCATGTTGCGAACCTCCTGCGCTCGGGATGGTGCGACGACGTGTTACAGACGGCCCTGCACCAGGGCGGCGTCTCCGCGGGATTTGCGCATGGCCCCCTTGCGCGAATACACCTCGGCATTATCCGGCTGGATTTCATTGTGCATGAACTCCAGGAGGTTCTTGCTCTGATCGTACAGGCCCAGGGCCAGGGCGGTGTTTTTTTCCGCCAGCCTGGCGCACTGCTGCTCGGCGTCGTCCGCCAGCTTCATGAGGGTTTCGTACACCTCCACCAGGGTGGCGTCGGGCGCAAAGGCGGGCAATCCCTGAATGTGGTCGAAATCCGCCAGCAGCGTGCGGGCGTGCAGCTCCGTGGGCAGTTCCGCCAGCAGCTCCTTGAGCCGGCGGCCCTGCAGCATGGCGCGCACCTCGTGCCGCTCGTCCACAATCTGGCGCATGAGTTCGTGAATGGAGAACTCGATGCCTGCCACGGCCTGCGGCTGGCGTTCCGTGAGCAGGGCAAACTCTTCCTGCTGCAGGTGCTCCAGAACCAGAAGCGCTTTCCACTGGCGAAGCAGACGTTCAATGAGGGCGCGATGCATGGCCGACTCCTGCTGGTGTATGTATTACGTTGCCGTAATTAGCTTTTTGTACTCTTGTCCGCCCCGGCCAGCAGATGATCCTTGACCTGCTGCGGGTCCCAGGCCAGGCCGCCCTGCCGGATTTCAAAGTGCAGGTGCGGGCCCGTGGCTCGGCCGGACTGACCAACCGTTGCAATTTGCTCGCCAGCCTTCACCGTCTGGCCGGGACTCACCGTCAACTCTTTGGAATGTCCGTAAAAACTCCGCCATCCACCGGCGTGTTCCAGCACCACGGTGTTGCCGTACTGCCCGCCGTTGCCGGCAAAAACGACCGTCCCATCCCAGCAGGCCACCACCGGCGTGCCGGCCGGGGCCTTGATGTCCACCCCGGAATGCCAGGTCTGCTTGCCGGTAAAGGGATCGTCCCGCCACCCGAAGCCAGAGGTGATTTCCCCGCGCACGGGATCGGTGAGCATGGGCATGTTGGAGCGGCGGCCCTCGGTGCGGGCATTGCGGCCCACGCGGTTGTAAGCCTCGGCCGCCCGGCTTTGGGCCGTGCTGGTGCCGTTTATGCCGCGGCCCTCGGGCTCGGCGGCCGGCCCTGCCATGTGGGGCGGTGCACCGGCTCCCACCTGGGACGCGTTGGCCTGGGACGCGTTGGCCAGGGGCGCGTTGGCCAGGCGCTCGCCAAGGCTCAGGCCTTGCCCGTATTGCCCGGCCTGCCCATATTGCATGGCCTGCAGGTCCAGGGGTGTGGGCTCGCGGCCGTCCAGGGGCATGTTGGGATCAAGGGCGGCCTGCAGTACCGGCGCCGGCTTTTGCAGTTCGATGGTCGGCGCAGGAATGGGCCGGAGCACCGGCCGCTGCAGGGCCACGCCCTGGGCGTCAAAGGCTTCGTCCAGGGAGCCTGTGGCGGGATCTTCCAGCCCGCCATAGGGCGCATAGGCCACCTGGGCCAGGCCGGGATCCCCCTCGCCCCAGGGCTGGGCCTCGCCGGTGGCGGCGGTCGGTGTCCCGGGCCAGGCGTCCACCCCTGCCTGGGCTCCCCGCACCTCCCGCAACTGCTGGGCAAGGCGCAGCCGGTCCGCGGCGGCCAGGGGCAGGGGCTCCGTGGGCTTGGAGGGAGAGGTGTTCTTGGAGGCCCGTTCCGAGGACTCCTTGAGGTGTTTGTACAGCATGTCCCCCAGACCTATGCCGCCGTTGTTGGCCATCTTGTCCATCAATTCCTTATCGAACATCTGCTGGTAGAATTCTTCCTCCTTGCTGTGGAGGTAGCCTTCCTTGGGCAAGCTCTGGCGCATCTGCGTCCAGATTTTGTTCAGGAAGATGGACTCAAAGCCCTGGCAGGCCTCCCGGAGCTTGGCGTCCTTGCGCCGGGCGGCGGCTTCGTCGCCACCGGCGATTTCGTGGCGCACCTGATCCACCTGACGCCGGCGCGTCAGCAGATCGGTCTGTTCCAGGGAGCCCAGGGCCGCGAGGGAGGCGTCCAACGGGGCGGCGGGGGTGGTGGTCATGTCAAATCACCTCCAGCTCCGCATGCAGGGCACCGGCGCTCTTGAGGGTGCGCAGGATGGAAATCAGGTCCCGGGGGGTGGCGCCGATGGCGTTGAGCCCGTCCACCATTTCCTGCAGGGTGGCGCCTTCCAGCATCACCAGTCGGCGGTTTTCCTCGGTGATGCCGATGTTGGTTTCGGGCGTCACCACGGTCTGCCCGCCGCTGAAGGGGCCCGGCTGGGAGACGTTGGCCGTCTCCTGCACCACAATCTGCAGGTTGCCGTGGGCCACGGCCACGCGGGTCAGGCGCACGTTGCGCCCCAGCACCACGGTGCCGGTTTTTTCGTCCACCACCACCTTGGCCTTGGAGTCCGGCGAAATCTCGATGTTCTCCAGCGACGCCATGAGCGGCACCAGGTTGCCCACGGCCGATGGCGGCAGGGTAAGCTGGATAGTGGTGATATCCTTGGGACGGGCGTACACCCCGCCCAGGGTCTGGTTGATCTTTTCCGCCGCATGCATGGTGGTGGAGAAATCCGCCACGTTCATATGGATGGAGAGTTCATCCTGTTGGTTGTATTCAAAGGGAATGGCCCGCTCCACCATGGCCCCGTTGGGAATGCGGCCCACGGTGACCACGTTTTTGGTGGCGCTGGCGGCCGCGCCTTCCACGTTGAAGCCACCCAGGGCCAGGGCTCCCTGGGCCAGGGCGTAGACGTTGCCGTCCACGCCTTTCATGGGTGTCATCAGGAGCACGCCCCCCAGCAGGCTGGAGGAATCGCCCAGGGAGGAGACGGTCACATCCAGGGCCGTGCCGGGCTTGGCCGAGACGGGCATTTTGGTGGTGACCATCACCGCGGCCACGTTCTTGGGCTTGAGGCTCTTCTTGTCCACGGCCACGCCCAACTGCTCCAGCATGTTGACCAGGGACTGGATGGTGAATTCGCTCTTGTTGGTGTCCCCGGTGCCGGAAAGCCCCACCACCAGGCCATAGCCCACCAGGTCGTTGTGGCGCACACCGCCAAAGGTGGCGATATCCTTGAGGCGCACGGCGTCCGCCGGTGGGACGGCCAGGGCCAGCAACATGAGGGTGGCGGCGAACACCACGCACTGGCGAGACAATTTCATGACAGCGCTCCTTGCTTGGCATGCAACAAAGCAGACACCATGCCAGCCTGTAAAAAGCCTAGAATGGCCACGCGTTGTCCAGCAAACGGGTGAGCCAGCCGGCCTTTTGCTTGTCCGCAAGCACGCCCTTGCCATAGTATTCGATGCGCGCATCGGCCAGGTGGGTAGAGAGCACGGAGTTGTCTGAGGAGATATCCCGCGGCCGCACCAGCCCACGCACCACCATAATCTGGGATTCGTCGTTGATGCGCACTTCCCGCGCCCCTTCCACCTGCATGAGCCCTCCGGGGAGGATCTTGGTCACCCGGGCGGCCACGGTGGCGCTCACATCCGCCTTGCGCTCGGTGGTGCCTTCACCCTTGAAGCTGCTGGAATCGCCGTACTTCACCAGCGGCGTAGTGCCGGTGGCGCCGTTGAGCTTGAGGGGATCGAACCCCAGCAGCTTGCCGATGCCCACCGTGGTGGCGCCAAAGGCGTTTTCCACGCTCAGATCCTTGGAGCTATCCTTGGAGGTGTCCGTTTTGGCTTCCAGCTTGGAGGTGGAGCTTTCCGTAATGTGCACCAGCACGATATCCCCGATGCGGCGGGCGCGATTGTCGGAGAACAGGTACTGGGCGTCCCCGGGGTTGAAGAGGGAGCCGGGATTGCCGGCGCTCATGGGCTCCATGTCCTCTGCTGGGGGGGGCGTGAGGGTGGGCATGGTTTCCACCTGATTCTTGGATGTGACGCAGCCCGAGGCCAGCAGCCCCATGAGCGTCAGGGAGACGAGGCGACGATGCATGGCGTCCTCCTTGGTGTCTGGTTCACGGCGCCACAGCGCCTATTGGACGGTGACGGTGCGGGCGTCCTGCACGGTGGCGAAGACGTCGCGGTTGCTCTGGGTATTGCGGACGAGGATGCGGTCGCCCACGGCGCCATCGGCCATGGCCAGGGCCGGGACGCGCAACAGCACATGCCTGCCCTGGAAAATCATCTCTACCGACGATCCCTTGACCACCGCCGGCAACGGCTCCACATCGACCTTGGTCAGGGGCTGTCCCTGGCCCACGTTACGGGCCAGGCGCATGGGGCCGGCCTGCAACTTGGCGTCCCACAGCTCGGCCCTGGCATACGAGGCATTCTTGCGGGCCGTGGTCAGCATGTCCGGGGTGATGGGCTCGCCCTTGGACAGGGGCCGGGCCGCCACCACCATTTCCTGCCACACGTCCAGGAACACGCTGCCCGTGTAGCCTTTGGCCACGCGGCCATCCAGGGTCACTTCCTGAATGCGGAATCCAATGCGTCCGGGTTGGCAACTGCCCTGGGTGGGCTGGATGTCCAGCCGGTGGGAGGCGTCCTCCACAAAAATGAACTCTGGCCCTTTGACTTCACGGAATTCCACGTCGGTGTTCAAGGTGGCGCAGAAGTTCGTCAAGGTTCTGACCACCTCTTCCTTGAGGGCGTCCTGATCCAGCACGCTGCCGCCGCGCTGCAGCACCAGCCGCTTGTTCACCAGCACCATGGAGGCCGCCTGGCCCAAATGCGCGGCGACGGCCTGACGGATGGCCTCCGGCTGCACGAACATGGGCTTGCCACGCTCCGGTGGGGCCTGGAACAGGGCCGTACCAGCCAGCTGCCGCCAGAGGGGTTGATCCACCAGCCCGATGGGCTTGCCGATGTCGCCCAGGGTGACCACATCGCCCTCCACCGCGGCGGCATCCTTGATGACGATGCGCCAGGTGTCGCCGCCAGTGGGCTGGGAGGCCCCCACGGCCCCCAGACCCAGCCCAAGGGCCAGCACCAGCCCCAGGACCAGCCTTAGGATGAGAATGTGGATGGACAAACGCATGACGCCTCCTCGTTACCGCTTGAGGTTGGTGGCGGTCTGCAGCATGGAGTCCGAGGTCTGGATGGCCTTGGAGTTGATTTCGTACGCCCGCTGGCCCACGATCATGTTGACCATTTCATCCACGATCTCCACATTGCTCATTTCCAGGAAGCCCTGGGAGATGGTGCCCACATTGTTCTCCCCGGGGGTGCCTTCCACGGCGTCCCCCGAGGCTTCCGTGGGCACAAAGAGGTTGCGCCCCGTGGCCTTGAGCCCGGCGGGGTTCACGAACGTGTACAGGGGGATGTTGGCCGAGGCGAGCTCATCGCCATTCTTGTCCAGGGCGGTGATTTTGCCATCCTGGGTGATCACCACGTTCACGGTTTCCGCCGGCACGGTGAATTCCGGCTGCAGCACGTAGCCGTTGGCCGTGACGATGGTGCCCTCGTTGTCCAACTTGAAGGCGCCGGCGCGGGTGTAGGCTTCCTCGCCATTGACATCCACCAGGAAGAAGCCGTCGCCTTCGATGGCCATGTCCAGGGGGTTTTCGGTGTTCTGGTAATCACCCTGGGAAAAGAACTTGTGCACCGTGGTGGGCCGCACTCCCATGCCCACCTGGATACCCGTGGGAATGCGGCGGCCGCCCTCGGTTTCCGTGCCGGCGATTTTCTGATCCTGGTAGAGCAGGTCTTCGAACTCGGCACGGCTTTTCTTAAAGCCGGTGGTGTTCACGTTGGCCAGGTTGTTGGAAATGACGTCAATATTGAGCTGCTGGGCAATCATGCCCGTGGCGGACGTCCAAAGGGAACGCATCATGGCGTGTTTCCTCCTTGGGAAAACGCGTTGCTAGGTGGTAGACTTGCCCACCTTGGAAATACTCTTCAGACAGGTTTCATTGGAATTGGTCATGACCTTGGAATAGGCCTCAAAGGCCCGGTGGGTTTCGATCATGTTGACCATTTCCTCGACGATGTTGATGTTGGCGGTTTCCAGGAATCCCTGATTCACGGTGGACTGCTGGGCCACCTGCTCCACCACGCCGCCATCCTCCCGCGGGCGGAAGAGGTTGCGGCCGTACTTTTCCAGGGCCTGGTCCGGGTCCTGCACTTCCACCACCAGCAGCTGGGCGGCCTGTTCGCCGTCGGCAAAGATCTGCCCGGCCTCATTGATATCCACGCGGGTGTTGGGGGGCAGCACGATGGCTCCGCCATCGCCCTGGACCTCAAAGCCCTCGGCGGTCACCAGGGTGCCGTCTGCGGTGAGGTGGAAATTGCCGTTTCTGGTGTAGAGCAGGCCGGCGTCGGTCTGCACCTTGAAGAACCCCGGGCCGGAGATGGCCACGTCCAGGGGGTTTTCGCTGTTCTTGAAGGAGCCCTGGGAGAAGTCCGTCTTCACGCCGGCCAGGCGCACCTTGGCCAGGTTCATGGCCTTGGGAAAGAGCTCCTTCTCGCGCACGCTGAGCACGGGCTGGCGGATTTCATCGTGGGCGTACGAGACGAAGACGTCTTCAAAGGCCAGCTTCTCCTGTTTGAAGCCGGTGGTGTGGGCGTTTGCCAAATTGTTGGCGATGATGTTCATGCGGTTCTCGCATGTCAACGCGCCAAACAATCCGGAAATCATGTCATTGCGCATGGTTGCGTCTCCTTTTCGTCAGCGGGACGCAAGGAGACTTGCAGAAGGCGTGCCAGGGCCTGGGAGGGGTTTTTCACCCACCCATTCACACAATATTATTGAGGATTTTTTGGACGCACCACACCGCCGCCGCCTTGACGCCCTCCCCCGCACGCGCTGGCGAGGTTGGCGCAGGGGCCTTAGCGCGTGGCGATGTTGTGCTTCTTCAGCAGGGCGTAGAACCGGGACTGGGAGAGGCCGGAAATGCGGATGGCCTCCTTCATGTTCCCGCCGGAGACGGTCATGAGGTACTTGAGGTAGCGCTGTTCGATGCGCGTCCAGGCATCATCACGAAAATGCTGCAGGGGGGGCATATCTGCGGCGGTAAAGCCGGCGGCCTCCACGTCCAGGGCCGGCTCCTCGCACACGGTCGGGGCCACGCGGGTGCGCGCCACCTTGGCCCGCAGGGCCGCCGGCAGGTGCTGGGCCAGGAGGTAGGAGTCCAGAATGGCCGCGGCCAGGGCATGCTCCAGGGTGTGGATGAGCTCGCGCACGTTGCCTGGCCAGTGGTAGGCTTCCAGGGTTTCGAAAAAATCCGCGCAGGCGCCTTTCTGGGGCGAGTCGTTGCGGGCGCAAATGCGCTCGATGAAGTGGTTGGCCAGGGGCCGGATGTCCTGCCCCCGTTCCCGCAGGGGCGGCAGGTGGATGGAAATGGACTGGATGCGGTACAGCAGGTCGTTGCGAAAGGTCTTTTCCGCCACCATCTGCTCCAGGTCCCGGTTGGTGGCTGCCACCAGACGAAAATCCACCGGCCGTTCTTCGCGACCGCCGATGGACCGCACTGTGCGCTCCTGCAGCACCCGCAAAAAGACCTTTTGCAGGGATAGGGGCATCTCCCCGATTTCATCCAAAAACAGCGTCCCGCCATCGGCCTGGAGCACCAGGCCCAGCTGGTCGCGCTCCGCTCCGGTGAAGGCGCCCTTCTTGTATCCAAAGAGGATGGATTCCACCAGGGTCTCTGGTAGAGCGGCGCAATCCACGATGACGAAAGGCCCCCCGGCCCGGCTGCTGTTTTCGTGAATGGCCCGGGCAAACAGCTCCTTGCCGGTGCCGGTTTCGCCGGTGATGAGCACGTTGGCATTGTTCTGACTGCAGCTGGCCACCAGATCCAGGGCGCGCATGAGGGGCGGGCTGTCCCCCACAATGTGCTCCCGCCGCAGCACCTTCACCGCCCCGGTCACGCGGCAGAGCTTGCGTTTTCTGTGAAAATCCAGGGCCCGGGTGAGGGTGAGGGTGATCTGCTGGATGGAATGGGTTTTTTCGATGTAGTCCCAGGCCCCGGCGCCAATGGCCAGCTCCGCACCGTCGGGATCGCCCTTGCCGGTGATGATGATCACCTCCGGACTGCTGGGTAGGGAGGTCAGTTCCGGCAACAGGGACAAGCCGTTGCCATCTGGCAGGCGCACATCCAGGAACACGATGTCATAGGTGCGGGTCTGGGCCATGTGCAGGCCCTTGGTCATGGTTTCGGCGCTGTCGGCATCGCAGCCGATGCGGCGTACGGCGCGGCTCAGGGCGTGACACATGGCGGCGTCATCGTCGATGATGAGCACACTGCCGCCGCCGGCACCCTCGCTCCTGATGACGCCGTCA
>JAIWOE010000072.1 GCA_020217165.1 Desulfovibrio sp.
GGGCCAATGACCATGGTGTTGGGCCGCACACCCACGGCGGCGCGCACGACCTCCTTGGCGGTTTCCACGGCCTTGACCGGGTCGGAATCGGCGTGGCTCCATTGGGTGGCCCCGGACAGGGTGGCCTTGTTGGACACGGCGTAGTTGGCGGCGTTGCGGGCCAGGGCGGCCTGTTCGGCCTCCAGGTTCAGGGCCACCACGTCCTGCACCATGCGGATGGCCCCCCTGGCCAGGTCGATGCCCGGCACGGCCGCGGCGTCTTCCAGGAGCTCCACGGGCACCAGGCCGGCCAGGCCGTGGTCCGTCAGGGAGTAGCTCTCCCCGGCGTAGCCGTACTGCACCGTGGCCACGGTGGTGCCCGGCGCGCGGGCCGTGGCGTAGCGCCGGAAGTTTTCGCGGCCGAACTGGACGATCTTGCCGCCGCGCGCCCCCACGGGCACCGGGGGGAAGAGCCGCATGCCCACCATGGTCCCGTTGGTGTAGCCGCGGGCCACGTTGGTCAGGATGGGATCAATAACGCGAGCCTGGGAAGCGGTCATTTGCGACACGGTGGTGTCCTCTCTTTTATAATGATGTGCGCCAGGGGCTACGCGCCGGGCAGCAGCAGGGCTTCGATCTTCTGGCCGGCGGCCGTGGCGGCCTGCAGGGCAATGGCCACCTTCACGCCGGTGTTATGGACCATGGCGCGGCCGTCGGCCCCGGCCTTGAGGGCTGCCCCGGCGGTGATGGCCTCGCCGGCCTCGACCATGCCGGTGCCGAGGACGTCACAGGGAAACAGCGCGCCCGAGGCCGCGTCGGACCGGGACACGCCCAGGGCCGCCGCGCCGGCCGTGGCCACCTGGGCCCCGGCGGCCGTGACAAAACGATGGGCGGTCACCGCACCCGAGGCCGTGAGGGGCAGGGTCAAAATGGGTCGGAATTGCATGGGCGTCTCCTACTTGCCCTGCACGGCCAGCACGGCCGTCAGGTAATCCATGTCGGGATGGGCGCGTTGGTGCGCCAGGGCCTTGGCATGCAGGGCCGCGCCGGCAGGGTCCACGGTGTAGCCGGCGGGGGCGGCAAAGCTGACGTGCTCGGGGGTCTGCCCATCGCCCGTCCGATCCGGGGCCACCTCGCCGTAGACGATGGCTTCCGGCAGGCCCTCCAGGGCCTCGGCCAGGGCCTGGTGCAGGGGCCGGGCCGCCGCGCCTTCGCCAAACTGGACCACTTGCGGCTCCGCAGTGGATGCGCCAGTGGTATTGGCCGCGTGTTCCGCGCCGGGCAGGGCCAGGGCCGTGAGGGCCGCGGCCATCACCGGGGCCAGGCCGGGCGGCAGCTTGCCCTTGGCGGCCAGGCCTTCGCAAAAGGCCACGTGCCCGGTGTGCGCCTTGTCCCGCGCATGCTGGGCCACCAGGCGTTCGCGGGCCGCCAACTCCGTCCGCAGCCGGGCGTTTTCGGCCCGCAGCGTCTTCAGTTCTTCATCCATGAGGGTGTCCTTTGGGGTATCCTTTGGGGTGGTGTCTTCCTGGGGGGTGGACTCGGAAAACTGCACGCCGTCCAGCTCCACCGTCACCAGGCCTTCGGCGTCGCTGTCGGCAAACGCCGGCGGCGGCAGGCCCTTCACGGCCGGTGGCTGCGCCCCGAGGAAGCCCACATGGCGCAGGTAGTAGACGCCGGGCACGGGGTTGGACTTGGCGTGGGGAGGATAAAACGAGGCGCTGATCTTCTTGTAGAGTCCGGTGTTCACGGCCCCGGCAAACTCCGGGGCCACCGGGCCGGGGGTGGCCCCCAGCTCCAGGCCGGATTGGCCGGGGTGCACAGTCAGGCTCTTGACCCAGCCGTAGGCCGGGGCATCCGTGGCCGGATGGCCGATGACCAGGGGGGCCTCGTGCTTCGCGGGGTCATAGGCCGCGGCCGTGGCGGTCAGGTCCGCGTCGGAAAAATGCAGTTCCTGGCCGTCCATGGCCGTGTGCGTGCCGGAACGAAAGATGATCAGGTGGCGGGGCGGGGCCTTGTGCGAGTCTGCCCCGTGTACTGTGTGGGCCATGGCGTCGTCCTCCATGGCCAGGACACTACCCAAGGCCGCCGCCCGCCGCAGGATGGCATGACTTCCTGGCGGGTGGCCCGTGCCGGAGGATGCTATGCAGGAGGATTGCGGCCGGGGTGCGGCATGGAGGTGGCGGGCCGGGCAGACACGGACATCCAGAATGCGGTTGCGGCCCTGCCGTAGAACCCGCGTTAATTTCGCCAGAACCTGCGTTAAAAACGACGCAGATTCCAAAAACGGATCACTGGCCGCCCTGGCATCTGCAATGCGTCTCAGGGCAAATTTGACGGCCCCAGGCGGGTGACACCCGCAACCGACTGTGGCAACGTGGCCTGGCCGGGAGGATTGCATGAACACGAACAAGCTCGCCGCCTTTTTTGCCGAAGAACAACCAGACTTCATTGTCTATCTCGACTTTGTGCCTGGGAAGTCCTCCCCACAGCGCCTCCTCGCCGCCCTGCACGATCACCTGGAGGCCATGGAGGCCTTTGACAGAAAGCTGGCGTCCTGCCTTTCGCCAGGGGCCAAGGTTGTGCTGACCCTTGAAAACGCCAAGGAAGGCTCGATCTTCCTGTTTATCAAGACCGCCCTGGAATCGCTTGATGACGATGCCCTGAAGCAGGGGGAATTCAAAAAGGTTGTGGGGGCCTACCTGGTCAAGGCCAAGGCCAAGGCGCTGGACTACCTGAACACGCGGCAGGGGATTGGCGGGAAGCACGAGTTGCAGCAACTGTCGTCCGATCTCCGCGGGCTTGCCGAAGAGACCAAGGTGCGGCAAATGGCCGGCTACAGGTCCTTGCCCCCGCATGAGCTTGCGGAATCCCTTGCCGAACTGGCCAACCCCCTGGAGAACCTGAACCCCGGAGAGCGCATCGGCATGTTTTCCGATCAAGGGAACGTGCTGTTTGACAAGCCGATGCCGCCGGTCCCGCCGGAAGCGATCATGGCCATTGCACGTGAGCGCGTGCTGGGAAACGAGGTCACCCTCATCCTGATGGTCCGCCGGCCGGACTTCCTGGGCGAGGCGCAATGGGAGTTCAGGCATCAAAAGAAGAAGCTCCTTGCCAAGATTGCCGACCAGGCCTGGCTGGACCGATTCCACGCGGGCGAAATATCCATTGCCCCCGGAGACGCCCTGCAGTGCCGCGTGTATGAGGAATACACCTATGCCGATGACGGCGAGGTGGTGAGCGAATATCGCGTCATCAGACGTGTTGAAAGTGTGATTCGCCACCAGTCTTTTTCCTTGGTCCAAGACGAATAGCTCCCCCCTGTCATTCCCCGCGGCATCATTTCCCCTGCTCCAGCATCCGCTGCAACCGCTCCCGGATGCCCTCCGGATACTTGCTCAGGTCCGGCTGCCAGGCCTCCTTGCCCGGATTGCCGGCAAAGCCCGCATCCGGTCGCAGGGGCCGGGCCGGCATGGGGCCGTGCTCGCCCACAGGTTCAATGAGGTCATCCTTGAGGTACTCTTCCACGGCCAGGCCGCGGGCGCGGACCTCCTCGGCAGACAGGGTCTTGACCTTGCACCGGCAGCGGAAGCCATTCGGAGGATACCAGGTGTCCCAAAAGGGGGAGTCGTGGCGGTACACCTTGCCATGCAGCGCCCGGTGCGTCGGACGGGTGCGGCTGTCGTTCACGGCGCTGTACTGCCAGTAGGGCCGGTCTTCGGCCACCTCCGCCATTTGCTTGTACCGCCCGACGTTGTAGGCCGTCTGCAGGTTCGTCCGGAAGATGTTGTCCATGCGCCAGGCCTTTTCGCCAATCCAGCCGTTGTCCTCCCAGACATTGGCCAGGCGCTGCTTGAACTGCTCCAGGGTGAGGCCATCCTGCAGGGCGGCCTCCATGCCCTGGTGGACCTGATGCAGCATGTCCGCCCGCGCCAGGCCGCTGACGGTGAAGGCCCGCACCCGCTGGGCCTCGGCCAGGCGGTAGAATTCCGTCGAGGTGAGCTGGATCTTCTGCCGCCAGAACTCCAGGGCCTCTTGCATGGGCAGGGCTGGAGGCAGCGCCGGCAAGGTGGCGTCAGGCATCGTCCCCGCCTCCTTCTCCCCGGCCTTCCGCCTGCTCCCCCTGCACCTGCTCCCGCCCATGCAGTTCCGCGGCCACGCTGGCCCGGTGCAGGGCATCGGCCAGGGCCGCCTGGCCTGGGCTCTCGCCGTCCATGGCTGCGGCCAGCAGGATGCGCAGATCCTCAAAGGAGGTGGCCCGCGCAATCACGGCGTCAATCTCCCCGGCCAGGCTGGCGGCGGCGGCAACGCCCTCGGGGCACACGCCGGCCACCAAATCTTCCAACGCCTGCTGGTCCGGCGTAAAGCGGCGGGCCGAAACGGGCTGTTCGGCAAAGGCCGGCGGCTCCTTTGGTTCCTTGTTCGCCTGCGCTTCGGGCGTGTCTTCCGACGTCTCTTCCGCCTGGCCCTCTTCCCGTGGCTCCGCTTCCGGCCCCGGCTCCGGCGTCTTTTCCACGGCCTCCCATTCCCCGCCGTAGCTGTCCTGGATGTGCTTGAGGGTCGGCCGGGCCACGCCCATGCTGCAGATTTGCACCTCGCGCTTGACCTGGGCGTCAAGATCCTCATCCTCAAAGACGCGCCAGACGCGGGGCACGGCCGCGCCGGGGAAGTTCCATTCCGTGAGCCAGCGGGCCGGCCCATCGCAGAAGCTGCCGCACAGCAAATCCGCATCGGCCTTGATGATGGCGTCGGCCACCCGCTCGCGCTCGCCCTCGCCGCCCAGGCTGCCGGGGGTGCCCTTGGCCGTGGCGGTCTGGCCGATGCAGACCAGCAAAATCGCCTCGTTGCAGGCGTTGATAAAGCCCTGGTAATCCACGCTGCCGGCGCGGGTGGCCTCCAGCAGCTCCACCAGCATGCCATCCGGGACGATAATGGCGGAATCGCGCTGGATGGCCGTCAAGGCCTCCAGCAGCCGGCCCTTGTCCACCTCGCTGGAGCCTGACGGATACTTGCCCAACGCCGTGGGCGCGGCGTACTTTTCCAGGTACGTGGCCCAAAATCTCCAGGCGTTGCGCTTGAGCCACACGGGCCAGTACAGATAGTGCGCCAGGCCCAGGCCATAGGGCGCGTCGTCATGGTCCGCCCCGGCCCGGAAGACCCAGAACTTGCGCTCGGGCATGAGCTCGCCGGGCATGGCGTCAGCCAGGGTCAAGAGCCGCAGGCGGCCTGCGCCGTCAAAGCCGAAGCGCCGCCGGTTGCGCACGCGGACATCCTCCAGCCGCACGAACCGCCCGTCCCGCGTCCACAAACACTCGGCCACGGCAAAGCCGTAGTAGACCCCGGCCAGCATGGCCAGGGTGATGCGGTCCCACTGCAACGCCTCCAGGGTCTCTTGCAGAAAGGCCGCGGCGGCCTTGTCCTTGGCCCGCGCGCCGCCAGGCTCGACCTTCCAATCCCGGGCAATGACGCCGTGGGCGCGCTGGGTGATGGCGGTCTTGACGTGATCGTCCCGCAAGACCTCCTCATACAATCGATAGTCCCCGCCGCCGCGCTCCAGGAGCACGCGGTCATCCACCGGGGCCAGCATGAGGGGCGAAAGCCAGCCCCGGACAATATCCCGCCCGTCTCGGGAGGCGGCAATTTCGTTGCGATCAGGCAACATAGAAAACCTCATGAGAGGATACGGGGGAACTGAGTTCCCCCGCGCCCCCTCCGTTTTTCCGGCCCGTGGCGGCCACGGGCCGGAAAATGAACCGGGGGGCCTGGGGGAGCCGTGCTCCCCCAGTACGCCTTTTCTTTATCCCCATCGGGCCTGCCCGTAGTCGCCGCTCACGCGCGCCCCAGCGCTTTGGTGCTCCATGGGCGTGGGGGCGCGGGAGCCCGCGGCGTGCAGGGCCAGGGCCAAGGCCCAGAAGCGGTCGGCGTGGCCGTCGGCGGTGCGTTCGGCGGTGAAGCGGATGTTGCCCGCGGCGGTGGTCTGCTTGGTCACGGAACGCAGGTCCGCGCGGATGTGAGGATCATGGGGCAGGCGCAACCGCCGATCCTCCATGGCCCCGCGCACGGGATAGGCCAGGGCCTCCTTGATGTGCGGGGTAAAGGTCACCAGCTCCACCCGATGCGCGCCAAACTGGGCCTGGGCGTCGTCGCCCCAGCCGATGCCCAGGCCGGTGTAGTCAAAACAGGTCCGCCGCAGCCTCTTGATCCAGGGCCAGAGGATGGCTTCCTGGGCCGGCTTGGGCATGGCGGCCAGGGTGATCACGGCGCGGGTGTAGAGCACGTCGCCCAAGCGCTCCAGGATCCACAGCACGGTCAGGTCCCGCTTGCGCCCAATGTCCAGGCCGCCGTACAGCTCGCCTTGCAACTCCAGGGGCGGCGCGGTCAGCTCCCACTGTTCCTGCGTCCCGTATTCGCAACTGGCGATGAGGTCGTATTCCAGGAAGGCCGCGTCATCGTCGCCGGGCTGGCACATGTATTCCTGGAGAAAGGATTCTTCATCCGCACAGCCGGCCTTCACGAAGTCGAAGTAGGCCGCCTCGTCCATGGCCTGCTGTTCGGCGTCGGGCGGCAGGGCCTGCTGGAGCTTGAACAGAAAGCCCTGGTTGAGGGCGTCTTCCAGGGTCACCCGGTGCAGGCTGATGCCCTTGGGGTTGCCCCGCTCCCGCACTTCCCGGATCAGCTCGTTGAAAAAGTTCTTGCTGCCGCGGTGGGTGGAAATGACCTCCAGATTGCCGCCCCAGGTGATGCCGGGGTAGGCAATACTCCACATCATGCGCGGGTCTTTGTGCAGGGCGAACTCATCCAGCACGCGGCCGCCGCGCTTGCCGGCCTGGGCGTCCGGGTTGCTGGACATGCTGTAGATGCACTTGCCCGAGGCGAAACGCAGCACATAGGCGGACAGGCGCTTGTCCGGGTCTATGACCTGCTCGCCCATGTCCGTGGCCACCTGGTCAAAGACCTTTGCCCACATCTTGCAGTCTTCCAGGAACAGCCGGGCCTGGATTTCGTCGCGGGAACTGACCCACATGTCATGGGCCGCGCCCGCCCGGGCCGTGCGCTCCACCAGCGGGTACGCCGTGCTCCAGGAGAGCCCGATCTGCCGGCCCTTTTCCATGAGCTTGAGGCGGGAGCGGTCTGTGATCCAGCGTTCCTGATATGGGAGAAAGAGGGCCGTGGGGTCCGGCGGCAGGCACTTGGCCTTGCCCACACGCGGGGAAGCGACGGCGGCAGATGGAGCGACGGCGGCAGGTGGAGAAACAGCGAGGGCGCGGCGTTTGGACATATGGCCTCGCGCTACTCCGCCATGCGCAGCACGTCGCGGCGGATGGTCCGGATGACCTCGTCGGACACGCCGGCGCGCCTGGCCGAGGCCTCCATGCGCTCGCTGGCCGCCTTGGCTTCGGCCCTGGCCCCTTCCTCCCGCGCCCGGACAATGGCGTCCTGGTCCGCTTTTCTCGCCTTGGCCAGGTGGTCCAGGGCCTTGGCCAGGTCATGGGCCTGCCGGGCGTCCAGCTGCAGGCCGCCGCCTTCGCCCGCGGCGTCCGGGTCATCGGGGTCGCCAATCTGCATGAGCATGTCCGAGACAATGGCGTGCATCATCTCGATGTTGGCCCGGGCGCTCTTGTGCTCGTCTTCCTGGCCAAAGTTGCGCACCAGGGCGTCGGCAATCTCCCGGCTGCGGCGGACCCGTTCGACAATGCGGTCAAAATGCTGCTTGTACCGGCCCAGGGCGCTGCGGCTGACGGCCTCCACGCCCATCCCGCGCAGGTGGGCCACGATGGCGTCCAGGGTCCGGCCGGACTCCAGCAGCCGGTGCACTTCGTCCCGGATTTCGGGCGGCAGGCGTTTGACGGTGGAGACGCCAGGCATGGCGCCTCCTCCTACAGCCCGGCCCGCGGGCCGGGCCGCTTGACGCCAGGCGCCACCGCCCGGCCTTGGGCCACGTCCAGGCCACGATCCGTGAGGGTGGCCACCCGCACCGGGCCCACTTCCTCCACCGTCACCAGCCCCTGTTCCGCCAGCCAGGCCGCGTCCGTTGCCACCTGATCCCGGCTCACGCTGTGGCCAAAGGCGTCCAGGGACGTGCGCAGCACGGCCGTGTTCAGCCGGCAGGCCGGGGCCTCGGAAAGAAACCGCAGGATCACCAGCCGGCGATCTGCCGTTAACGCTTCGGCAAAACTCTTCATTTGTCGCCTCGCAGATGATGTTCCATGAGCAGGTGCACCGGATGTTCGATGCGCTTGAGCACTTCGCCCTGGCCCTCCAGCTTGGCCAGCACCACGCGATGCCCGCCGCGCATCTCTTCAATGGCCACCTGCAGTTGCTGCCACTGCTCGGCCGTGGGCATGCGGTCCAGGTGCTGTTCCACCACGCACAACCGCTGGGCCAGCTGGCTGCAGCTGGCGCTGTGGTCATCCTTACGCACAAACTCCTTGCGCAGGCTCCAGATGCCCCAGGCAAAGAGCCCCTGCACCAGCAGGAGCGCCCAGGGCATGGCCTTTGTCAGCAGCGCTTCCCAGCTCATGGCCGCTCCGATTCGTAACGGTCCTGCCGTTCCTGCCGGTCCTGGCAATCCCGGCACCGGCGGCAGCCGGCCAGGGCCGCCTCCAGAAAGGCGGCCTCCGCCCGCTGCGCCCGTTTCGCCCGTTTTGCCTGGTCCGCTTCATCCATGACCCGGCCTACTCAATGGGCTTGGTGGCCATGATCCGGCCGGCAATGGCCGCCACGCCGCCCACGGCCGAGGCCGCCGCCGTGACGATCTCGACGAGCTGGGCCTGGTCATCCGGCCCCACGGCATAGCCGATCATGCCCGCCGCCCCGGCCAGGATGGCAATCACCCCGCCCCAAAAGGTCCGGGACGCATACAACGGTTTGCTGTTGGTATAGCCGCCCATGGGCACGCTCCTTGTGTTGGTCAGTTTAGAGGGAAAGAAACCGCTTGAGGGAGGCCACGCGGTTGCGCCAGCCCCTGAGGAACTTACCCTGCGCGGGATTGCGGGCCACGATCCGTTCGTAGGCGTCCAGGCGGGCGAGACACACATCCCAGGCCAGCAAGCGGGTACAGCGCTGCGACGCCGCGGCCAGAGTCTTGGGACCCACCACGCCGTCCACGACAAGACGCCCCTGGCCGGATGCGCGCCGATTGATCCCTTCCTGCAGCAGCCGTCCGGCCCGGCCCGCGCCCATGTTGACCACAATGTCGCACAGGACCTCGCGCAGGGGCGTGGGGGTGCTCAACCACCAGGAGGCCAGCAGTTTCTGATAAAAGGCGCTCACCAGGGGCTCAATCTCCCCGCGTGGCGGCTGCTTGGGGGCATGCCGGTCCACCACGGCCCAGCCTTCCCAGCCCGGATGGTGCTTGCGGGCAATGCCCCAGCAGGTCTGCCCGCCGGTGTCGTCGGGATCGTGATGCGCCACGCGCCCCTCGGCGCCCATGAGCCAGTCAAAAAAGGCGTCCCATTCCGTCGGCATGCGCGCCTCCCGCGTCACAAATGGCCGGCGCAACAACCACGCCGGACTAGCTGTTGGTCTAGCCCGGCGTGGGGGATTCGTCGTGATGGAAGCGCTTCCTGGCGGGATGCGGCGGGGCAGGCGGTGTATGGGGAGGGGTTTGGGGGGCGGATGGCTGCTTCATCTGTAATCTGGCGACTTTTTTCTCCCCCTCTGTTGTTTCTCACCCTGGTCGTCAGGGTACCACCCGTAAGCCTCTTCTTGCTTCCAGTTGCCCCATGCGCTATGATTCTGTCCTCCACCAGCAGGGCCGGAGTGAATCTTCTTCCCTGCGACAGCCGCACTGAGGGCCTATGGGCAGTTTTTACGAATTTTTCGCCGGTGGCGGCATGGCCCGGGCCGGACTCGGCCGCGGGTGGAGATGCCTGTTCGCCAACGACTTTGATCTAAAGAAAGCCAGAACCTACGAGGCCAATTGGGGGCCAGGCACAATGCGCGCCTGTGATGTGAGATCCTTGTCCCCTTCCGATCTTCCGGGCAGGGCTGACCTCGTCTGGGGATCGTTTCCATGTCAGGATCTATCTCTGGCTGGCGGCGGAGCAGGATTGCGTGGTGAACGTTCCGGCACGTTTTGGCCGTTTTGGAGCCTGATGCGCGGCATCATCACGGATGGCCGTGCTCCTAAAATGATCATCCTTGAAAACGTGTGCGGGGCGCTTTCCTCACATGGGGGGAAAGATTTCACGGCCATCTGTAATGCCTACATCGAAGCTGGCTACAACGTGGGGGCTATGGTCCTGGACGCCTCGCTCTTCCTCCCGCAATCCCGCAAACGTCTTTTTGTCATTGGCGTACGCGGTGACATTGCCTTGCCGGCGTTCTTGACAACCTGCCAGCCCTCCGCACTTTGGCATCCTGCCGGCCTGATTCGAGCCCATGGGGCGCTGCCCGGAAAAATCCATGCGCACTGGCGGTGGTGGGCGTTGCCGCATCCTCCCAAGCGAAAAAACACGTTTGCCGACTTGGTGGAGGATCATCCGGAAGATGTGTCCTGGCATTCACCTGCGGAGACAGAAAAACTGCTTCGCATGATGAGCGCGCTCAATTTGGCCAAGGTGGAGACCGCCAAACAGACCGGGCGAAAAATGGTGGGTGGCGTGTACAAGCGTACCCGTCGGGACGAATATGGACGCAAGGTGCAGAGGGCGGAAGTTCGTTTTGACGAGGTGGCGGGCTGCCTCCGCACTCCCGCCGGGGGCTCAAGCCGCCAGACCATTCTGGTGGTTGAAGGTCAGCGCGTCCGTTCCCGTCTGTTGTCTACCCGTGAAACAGCCAGGCTTATGGGGTTGCCCGAATCGTACCGCCTTCCGCAGAACTACAACGAGGCGTATCACTTAACCGGGGACGGCGTGGCGGTTCCCGTCGTATCATATCTGGCGATGCATCTGTTCAATCCCATCATGCGGCTGCATGCGCCGGCTGCAGACAGGGCGGCAGCATGAGCATTATTCCTTGCGCATCGAATGAAGAGCTCAAGCGCCGCATAGAGGCATTCGCCGAAGTGTTGAAGACCGAAGCCCACACCTTGGGCGGTCACGGTCTTTCAGAACATGAGTTCTATGCCAGCGGTCTGTTCCGGGGAGCCATTGAGCGCATCAGAGGGCAGTTTTCCGCCACAATGCGGGAGAAACGAGAATTTGTGCAGCATGTCTTGAATTACATGCAGGACGCAGGATATGTTGCCGAGTGGGAGTCGGCGGGCGATGCCAACCGGCATGACTACTCTGTGCGCATGCCTTCTGGCCGGATTGCAGTTATCGAACTGAAGGGTTGTCTTGATGGGAACAACACCAATATTTTTGAACGCCCGCCCCACGCCAACGAATTCATTCTTTGGAGCGTGTGCACCAACCCATCAGCTAACCCTCGCCATAATGCCTGGTCTGGCATCCACACGCGGTTGAGCGCCGACATTATCTCCCGGGCGCAACGGGTCGATGGGCTTGTCATCTGGGACATGATGTGCGCCACCATCGGGCGGATTTGTCCAAAAATAGCAAATAGCAACGACCGGTTGACAACCGTCGGGCCGTATCGTTTGCCGCCGCCTTGTATTTACCTTTTTCCACCGTCTATCCCAAGCCCCAGGAACAACCCCAGCCCAGCCCCCCAGGCCATCGGCCAAGTTGAGCTGCTGCAGGCGTTCCACCTCTGCTTTGGTGGTATCGACGAAGAACTCAACAGTGTTCATATCACCGTGGCCCATCAAGGGGCGGAGACGGTTCGATCCACCAGCGTCATAAGGGGCGGGGTCCCACAGCGCGAGTCAGGAATGACGGCGATCCGTCGTACATGACCAGGGAAGAGAGTCGAGAGGCGAGAAGCCGCACCATGCGCGCAGTCAAGAGCCGGGACACGACGCCTGAGCTGGCGGTGCGACGGCTCTTGTTTGCCATGGGCTTCCGGTATCGCATCCAACGCAAGGATCTGCCAGGCAAGCCGGATATTGTCTTTCCAAGCCGCAAAAAAGTGGTGTTTGTCCATGGCTGCTTCTGGCATGGGCATGAGTGCCCGCGCGGCGCGCGCGTCCCGAAGACCAACACGACATATTGGCGAAAAAAGATCGCTGCCAATATCATGCGCGATGCGCAACATATCGCGAGGCTGCGGCAGCTGGGCTGGGAAGTCCTTTTGGTGTGGGAATGCCAAGTGAAAGACACCGCCGCGCTGCAGAATCGTTTGGCAGCATATTTGAACGCCTGATAGCCTACCCCCCCACCCCGTTCCAGCTTTTTGTAACGCCGGCCGCCGGCAGGGGCCTCGGGCGCAACCGTCTTCGTGTAAGTGAACGGGCCAAGTCGGAAGCGCAGCACCGTGTCTGTCTTGCCGTCTTCGATAGTGAACGGGATCAAAAAAACAAAACGTCCCGCCGGAAGCAACCTCCCGGCGGGCCTGATTTTTTATATCTATGCCGTCTCCATTTCCACGTCAGGCACTGTACCCCTCAACGGCGGCCTTCAGGCGCTCCTCGTATAGAAAGAGGTCATCAAGGCCAGTGATCTGAATTTTTTCTTCGGTCTTGTCGGCAAGGAAGAATCCGACGGATTTCTTCTTTCCGTTGAAATACAGCCGGCAGATGGGCTTGCGGTTGTTGTCATCCAGCAGAATGGCGCAATAGCTCTTCGCATCCCGCATGACTACACGCGCCGGATTGACGTGCTTGTGTAGAATGGCTTTGATTGCAAGATAGGCGGTGAGCTCCTCTTCCGTCGTAACCACCTCGGCCTTGTCTTCTTCAACGTCTTCCGCCTGGGACGGCACGTCTTGCGATGCCGCCTCGTCAACCTTGGCAAAGTCAAGACGACTGTTGATCTGGTCGTTGATGTATTCGTTGATGGCCCGGCGGACGATTGTTGAAAACAGCTCCCGCACCTTTGCCGTAATGGGGCCATCATATGCGCGCGAGGCAAAGTGCTTCACAAATCCATCAGAGGGGTTTGCCACTTCCTCCGCGAACACCTTCTTCACTTCGCGAACATATTTCAGGCTGCTCGCCGAGGAAAGCGCCCCCTCAATATCCCATTTGTCCTTGGTGAGTTTTTGCAGCTCCGGCAAGAATCGATCATTGAAGGCACTGAAATCAACCTCCATGAACGGCTTGGCATCCATGATATTCGGCTGTTCCAGATCAGTAAAGAACAGGTACTTCACGCCATTGGTCAAGATGCCGATCTTCGCCGTTGGATGGGTCATGAAATACCGATGCAGCTGGTTGCACTTCCCGGCATCAAGGGCCGCGCCACACATCTTGCATTCGATCATCATGACCGGTTGCCCTTCGCGCAGGATGGCGAAGTCGATCTTCTCATGCCTTTTGGTGCCCACGTCGGCGGTGAACTCTGCGGCGACCTCGGCAGGATTGAAAATATCGTACCCGAGGGATTGGATGAACGGCAACACCAACGAATGCTTGGTCATGGCTTCGTTCATCTGTTGGCCGGCAACCTGCTTGATCCTGGAAGACAAATTGGTAACGGCGGAATGGTCCATGGCGTTACGCTCCTTTGCATTGGCGATACCAGCCAAGCGAATGGACCGCAAGCAGCGTTACCGCCAGGGCAACCCGGCTTTTTTAACGCGGGGCATCGGCGAGCCGCTTGAACATGAACACCTTCCCGCCGGCCTCCATCCGCAACCCGCCATCCTGACCAACGGTGGCCCGCACGGGCTTGCCGTCGGCGCGGAGCTGAAAGACCAGTCCGGCGTCTGTCTCAGTCAGGTCCTCAATCAGCAGATCCCGGGCGAAGGCGTGCCCGTTGATGAAGCCGTACAGCCGGCCGCTGCCCACGTCGAAGCGGACCACGTCCTTGCAGCCAGGGGATGGTCTCTTCCAGGTGCCGTGCAGCCTCGTGGCGGGGTGTGTCTGCTGTTCTGTCTCCATCTCACTGCAACCCATGATAAAAGTCTTTGGAAGGGGGCCAGTTCTCGAAGGGCGGGAGAACCTTTCTCCAGAAAGGTTTCCCCCGATTCCCTGCTTCAAAAAAGCCGCAGCTGCTGCGGCTGGCCGGCGGCGGCGCGTTGTTCGGCGGCCAGGTGCCGGATCCAGCGTTGGGACACGCCCAGGCGCTCGGCAATCTCCCGGTGCGGCAGGCCTTCGGCCAGCAGCTCCAGGATCTGGCCCTTCATGGCCTCGGGCCGGCGCAGGTTGGGCAGGCTGATGTGCCAGCCCCCGGCATAGGCGGCCAGGGTGTGCAGGGCCGGCATGCCCAGGATGGGCGCAAAGGGGTGCGTGGGCTTGGGCGCGTGCGGCAGGTAGGTCAGCAGCCCGCCCAGGGCCTGGCACAGGGCCTCGGCCTTGTCCTTGCCCACCACGGCCTGCAGCTCCGGATACGACAACCACCGCTCGCTCATGCCTACATCCCCGCCGCGTCAGTGGGCGCGTCCTCGCGGGCCTGCTGCAGACCCAGGGCCGTGGTGATGGCCAGCAGCTGCCCGGCGTCGCACCAGGTCAGCCGCTCCACCCCAAACATGCGCTTGGCCAGGGCGTCGGCATAGGCCGGCACGGGGCGGGAGAGGCTGTAGCACTGCGCCCAGATGCGCTTGCACAGCTTCTCGATGCCTGCCCGCGGGGCCGGCCGCTTCTTCTTGGGCGCCCAACCCAGGGACTCGAAATGCCGAATCAGCTCTTGCAGCTGCGCCACGGAGAGCCGGGCGGAGCTGGCCACGCCAAAGCGGGCCTGCAGGATGTCCCGGTAGGCTTCGTCCGGCATATTCAGATCCTTGATGGCAATGTGGATCTTGGCGGACAGGGCCTGCCGGCCACTGGCTTTGGATTTGGCTTTGGCCTGGGCGACTGGCTTTGCGGCGGTCTGGCCGGATATCATAACAACCTCCATCGGCTGCTCATCAGGCCCAGGCCACCACGCCTGGGCGACGGGAGGAACCCTCCCGTTTCGCAAGGGTTAACTCGGCATCGGCGGATCAAGGCCGGGATCGGTCAGCCACAGGATGAGGCCCAGCACAGCCCCCGCGCCGGGCGTGCCTTCCTCAAAGGCCTCGGCCCAGGCGTTTTCCAGCTCGGCCAGCTCCTCAGGGGTGCGGATGATGGCATCAGGCATTGACGGCCCCCTCGAACTGCGCTGCGGGCCGGAAGGCTGGGGCCTTCTTTGCGGGGATCTGGATCGCCTCGCCCGTTCTGGGGTTGCGTCCCTGGCGGGCCTTGCGGGCCTTGGTCGCAAAGACGCCCAGGCCGGGCAGGCGCACTTCCTGCCCCTTGGCCACCACCTCTCGAATGTGCTCCAGGCTGCCCCGCAGCACGGCGTCCACCGTGGCGTGGCTCTGGCCGGTCTTCTCCGCAACGTCTCGGGTAAAATTGAAAAAGTTCATAGATTTCTCCGGTTAAAGGGCGCTCATGTCGAGCGCGATGGGTTTGTAGGCGCCGTCGGACTGGCGTTCGTAAACTCGAAGCAGGGTCTTGGCCCCCACCACGCGCAGGGCGTCGCCGATGGCCTGCATGGCCTGCTGCCAGCGCGGATCCTCGATCTTGATGCGCCGCAGGGCCAGGATGCGCCCGGTGTCCAGCTTGCCCTGGCTGTCCGTGCGGAAGGTGTCCTGGATCAGGAGCTTGAGTTCATCGCGGCTGCCTTCCGCCCACTCCGCCAGGCACTCGTCAATAAGCGCCCGCGCGGCCTCCAGCTCCTCGCCAAGGGCAATGTGCTCGCTGCGCTGCCGGTCCACGCGATACCGGCCGTCAAAGGTGTAGAGCTTGACGTTGCCCTTGCGCCCGCCGCGTTTGACGCCGTATTTTTCGTCCAACAGCTCCAGATAGGTTTCGATGTCCGCCAGGGTTTCCCCGCGGAACGCTTCCATGTCCGCGCGCAGGGCCTTGGCCCGGCCCAGCACGCCCTCCACCAGCTCATCCGCCAGCCGGTGTTCGTCCTTGACCATGCCCACGGGCACCAGCCGCCCCTGGGCGTCCGCC
>JAIWOE010000073.1 GCA_020217165.1 Desulfovibrio sp.
CCGGTTTCCGGATTGATGACAGCGAGATACGGCGCCTGCCAGATGTTTGCATAGAGCTTGCCCTCCACCCATTCCAGCTCGTTGAGCCGATGCAGGGGCCGGCCCGCCGCGGTGACGGGCAGGCGGTCGGTCACACGAAACGTCTGCGGATTCAGCAGCAACACCTCGGCTTTGCCCTGGGTCAGGTACAGGTGCTCAGGCCCCATGGCCAGGCCCCAGCCCTCTCCCTCCACGGCAAAGCTGCCCGCCGGCGCCAGGGTCTCCAGGTCCCACAGCAGCCCACGGCCTTCCTGCCAGGTCAGCTGTGCCAGCTTGCCCTGCATCAGGGTCAGGCCCTCGGCAAAATAGGTGTCCTCCAACCTGGTTTCCGCCAGCACCCGCCCGCTTTCCAGATCCACCTTGCGCAATCGGGAATCGCCGTACAGGCCCGTGCTTTCGTACAGCGCGCCGTTGTGGAACAGCAGACCCTGGGTGAAGGCAGTGGGATCATGGGGAAACGTGGCCACAATCTCGCAGGGGACAATGGGCACGGCCGTGGCTGCCCACGCCGGGGCCGTCTGCAACACGGCCAGCAGGACGCACCACAGGGACAAGGAGGCCAGGGCATGGCCGGCGCTCTTTACGCAGGCCGGGAATGGGCGTAGGATCATCACAATGTACTCCTGTTCGTTGCCAGCACTCAATGGCGACGCTGTTGTCCATGGCGCGGCGGACCCAAGGCCGGCGCAACACCAGAAACCCCACAGGACACCGCCCATGCATTGCACGTTTCTGCAGTTTCCTCGTCGCATCCGGACCGTGTTCATCGCCCTGATGCTGGCGGGGCTCCTGCCCCTGCTGTGCGCAGCGCACGCACACGCCGAACAGGACCCGCGCGTGCTGCAGCTCAAGCAGCAGATTCTCGACATTCAAAACAACGGTACCCTGGCCATAACCAATCTGACCCTGTGCAGCAAGATAGACGGTTTTGCCGCATACGCGCCCCTGCCCTCCACCGTCATTCCCCCAGATGGCAAATTCCTGGTGTATTACGAGCCGGTGAACTGGTTCACCAGACATGCGGACGGGAAATACGAGATTTCCGTGGTGCAGGACATGCGCATCAAGCTGGGAGAAGAGGTGATTTACTTTCGGGAGAATCTGTACACCCACGCCCTGACGTCCCAGAATCCGGTGCTGGACTTCTTTGCCATGAACACCCTGGACCTGCACGCCCTGCCTCCCGGCGACTACACCTATGAGGTCATCTTCAAGGACCACCTCAAGCAGCAAGAGGTGACGGCCTCCACGCCCTTCCAGATCGTCAAGCCGGCCGGGCAATAGGTCCCATTCCCCATCCATCTCCCATTGTTTCGTCCAACCTGCCGCCGCGCCCGGGATGTTGCATCCTTGGCGCGGCTTTTGCTGTCTCCTTGCATTCTGTCAATTTGCTGTCAAGGAGACCACCATGTCCCACTTCGCCCACTCTGCCGCCCCCCTTGCCGGTGGCCTGTCCCTGCAGGAACAGCTGCGGCGTCAGATGCTTCGCCAACTCAAGGATGCCGGCCTGCGTGAGGCCATGCTCTCGGAATACAAGGAGATGGCTTCCACGGTGAGCGCCCTGCTCCATGTGCTGGCCCAGGAGGGCGTGCCCGAACGCCTGCCCGCCGCTGCCCAGGCGAAATATGGCGAATGCATGGCCCGGCTCACCCAGTCCAGCATGCGCTGCCAGATGCTGGCCCAGGAATCCCTCAATGCGGACGCCGTGTTGCACCTGGCCGTGGCCGACACCAGCGGCGATCGCGTGCAGTAAGGAGGCGCATCATGCACGGTATTTCCCGTCTTGCCGGCACCCTTCCCGGTCTTGCGCCTGAGCGCTCCTCCCAGCGGGACGACGCCCTGGTGCAGTCCCAGGAGGACGCGCCGCGTCAACGTCCGGACACCATCACCCTGCGGGGCAAGGCCCTGGCGGGGCAGGTGGATCCCATGAGCACCGCCGACGCCCAGGCCCTGCTGCAGCGCATCGTGGCCGAGCCCGGCTCCCTGTTGCAGGCCCATGACGCCCTCTCCCCGGCCAGTGTGGCCCGGCTGCTGGAGCTGGATGTGGTCTGACCGGCACGATTCCCGGGGAGCTCCACGGATGATGCGGGCTCCCCGGCATGCTGCCCTGCCCCTCACTGCCGCAACAGCCGGGCGGTGAATCCTTCCGGATGCAGCTCGATGCGGGCATAGCCGCCGGCGGCCAGGGCCCCGGGATTGATGAGGATGGTACGGCCCAGGCGGTCCTCGCAGGCGCTTTCGTGGATGTGGCCGGTCAGGCACACGTCCGGCTGCACGCGTTCCAGAAACGTCCGCACCGCGGGGCTGCCCACATGCACGCCGCCGCCGATGGCGTCCGCCTGGGTATCCTTGGGCGGATTATGAATGACCACAAGTAGATGGCGGAAGGTTCTGGCCAGTTCGTAGGTGGTGTCCAGCCATTGCTGCAGCCGCTCTTCGCTCACCTCGCTGGGGGTGCCGAAGGGGGTGAACGTGGAGGCCCCCACCCCCATGACGCCCAGGGCCGGGTATTCGGGGTCCAACACCCTGGCGGCGCAGTGCAGGTTGATGCCCTCGCGCTGGAGCAGGCTCGTCACCACGGGCATGTCCATGTTGCCTATCTGGGCCAACACGTTGGGGTTGACCTTTCTGGCCGCAGCCAGGATGCGGGCGGCTTCCTTCTCCCCGCCGCGGTTGGTCAGGTCTCCGCTGAGGATCAGCCCCCGGGCCTGCCCCACGCCTGGTATGCTGGCCAGCCGGTCGCTTTGCTGATGAATATCTCCCACGCCGATCCAATAGTCGCCGCTTCCTGCTTGCTGCATGATGCCTTGCTCCGGTATGCTTTGCTCGCCTGATACGGACATACTGTTCCAAAATCGACGACATCATGCAAGCATCCTCCTCGCCCCCCTCGCCCTCCCCGGAGCCCGACGCCCGCAAGGCCGCCCTGCGGCAGGAAATGCTGCGGCTGCGGGCCGGCATTTCCGGTCCGGCGCATGCACTGCACTCCCGGGCGGCCCAGGAACGTATCCTAACCCTGGACGCCTGGCAGGCGGCCACGGAAATTCTGTGCTATTGCGCCGTGCGCAGTGAGCTGGACACGCGGCTGCTCCTGGAGGACGCCTGGGCCCGCGGGGTGCGGCTGCTGCTGCCGCGATGCGTGCCGACACAGCCCGGCGTCATGGATGTGGCCTGCGCCTGCGATGCCGCGGACCTGCGGCCCGGCGCCTTCAACATTCCCGAGCCGGACCCGGCACGCTGCCCGGCGGTGGGGGCCTGCGCACCCGATGTGGCCGTGCTGCCCGGGGTGGCCTTTGACCGCGCCGGCCGCCGCCTGGGCTATGGCGGCGGCTATTACGACCGGCTCCTTACCGCCGGGCAGGCCCGGCCCGGCCTGTGCATCGGCCTGTGTTTTTCCGTGCAGCTGGTGGACGCCCTGCCGGCAGATCCCTGGGACGCCCCCGTGCACGTCATCGTCACCGAATCGGAGGTGGTGTGGATATCCAAGTGATTCCCTTTGTCTTCCCCGGCGTTCCGCACGTCCGTTGCGCCTTTTCCACCCGTCGGGGCGGCCATTCTACCGTCCCCTTTGACAGTGCGAACATGAGCTTTGACGTGGGCGACGATGCCGGCGCCGTGCAGGCCAACCGCCGGGCACTGCAGGCCGCTTTGGGCGTGGGGATCTGGACCGAATGCCGCCAGGTGCATGGCGACGTGACCATCTTTGATCCTGACTTTGGCGGGGTGGACACTCCCGGCAGCGTGGAGGCCGACGGCCTGGCCACCACCGAGGCCGGCCGGGCCCTGGTCATCAAAACCGCGGATTGCCAGCCCGTGCTCATCACCCATGCCACGGGCCGGCACATTCTGGCCCTGCACGTGGGTTGGCGGGGCAATCGCATCAATGTGATCCAGACGGCAATCCGCCAGTTCTGCACCCGTTACGGTCTTGCGCCGGCCGAATTGCACGCCGTGCGCGGCCCCAGCCTGGGACCAGCCGCCAGCGAATTCATCCACTTTGCCACGGAATGGGGCGAATCCTTCTCCCCCTGGTTCAATCCCCAGACCCGGTGCGTGGACCTCTGGCAGCTCACGCGGGATCAGCTCCTGGACGCCGGCCTGCCCGCGGCGCACCTCCATTCCCTGGACCTCTGCACCGCCAGCCTGCCCGGCCACTTCTTCTCCTACCGCCGGGCCAACATCACCGGCCGCATGGCCAATGTGATCTGGAGAGAAGCGGGATAGGAAAAAGTAACACTAAAAGGAACCGGGGGGATAATCCCCCCGGCCCCCCTGATTTTTTGTTCCCTTTTCCCTGCTCTCTCTACCAGACCTGCCGCACCTTCACGCCACGGCCGGCGATATGCTCCTTGAGCTGGCGGATGGTATAGGTGCCATAATGGACGATGGAGGCGATGAGGGCGGCGGAGGCGCGGCCCTGGGTCAGGGCGTCCACCATGTGATCAGGATTGCCGGCCCCGCCGGAGGCGATGACGGGGATGGTCACGGCATCGCTGATCATGCGCGTCAGGGTCAGCTCGTAGCCTTCCTTGGTGCCGTCGGCATCAATGGAGTTGAGGCAGATCTCCCCCGCGCCCAGGGCCTCCCCGGTCCTGGCCCAGTCCAGGGCATCCAGGCCCGTATGGGTCCGGCCGCCATGAATGACGATTTCGTAGCCGCAGGGAATGGCCTCGGAGACCGGCACCTTGAGCACGTCCATGCCCAATACGATGGCCTGGGAGCCGAAGGCGGCCGCGCCCTGGGAAATGATGTCCGGATTCTTGACCGCGCCGGAGTTCACGGAGACCTTTTCCGCCCCGGCCAGCAGGCAGGCGCGCATGTCTTCCACGGTGTTGATGCCGCCGCCCACGGAGAAGGGAATGAAGATCTTGGAGGCCACTTCATTCACCACATCCAAAAAGGCCATGCGTCCTTCATGGGAGGCGGTGATGTCGTAAAAGACAATCTCATCCGCGCCTTCCTCATAATAGATGCGGGCGGACTCCACGGGGTCGCCGATATCCACGTTACCCACGAATTTGACGCCCTTGGTGAGGCGGCCGTTGCGCACGTCCAGACAGGGGATGATGCGTTTAGACAGCACGGCGATCCTCCAGGCAATATTCCCAGAAATTTTTCAGGAGCTTAAGGCCCGGGCGGCCGCTTTTTTCCGGATGAAACTGCACGGCCCACAGCCCCGGCCCGCCATGCACGGAGCAGAAGGGCTGGCCGTAGGTGGTGGTGCCGATAACGTACTCCGCCTTGGGATTGGGATAATAGGAATGGACAAAATAGAACTCGCTCTCCGGGGCAATACCCTCAAACAGGGGGCACGGGGCCTGAAGCGCCACGCGGTTCCAGCCCATGTGCGGCACCCGGATGGGCGCGCCGGTTTCATCAGTCCAGGCGCTGTTAAACAGCACGCACTCGCCGGGAATAATATCCAGGGCTTTGGTATTGTTTTCCTGCGAATAGGAGAGCAGTATCTGACAGCCCACGCAAATGCCCAGCAGCGGCTTGTCTGCCTGCACCATCTCCCGTATAAGATGATCCAGCCCCGTGGCCTGCAGTTCCCCCATGGCCTGGCCCGCCGCGCCCACGCCGGGGAAAATCAGGCCCCGCGCCGTGGCGATGGCCGAGGGGTCGTTGGTGATGGCATTGGGAATGCCCAGGTGGTCCAGCGCCCGCTTGACACTGGTCTGGTTTCCGGCCTTGTAGTCTAGGATGGCAAGCATGCGGCTCCTCCCGGAATGTTAGGCCTCGTGGATAGCAGAGGAGCGCCGCAGGGGCAAGGGATGCGAGCAGAAGCAACGTGACGGGAAGCACCATCCGCCTGCACGTCGGGCGCATGACAACATCATCTTGTGGAGGCAGTATGATTGGAGTTCGCAGCGTGATCGGCATGCTGTGCGTGTGCCTGATCCTTCTGGCATCGGGGCCGGTGTGGGGGGCGCAGGCCGTGTTCTCCCCGGCGCCGGATGCCGCAGTTACACAGGATGGCACGGCAGGTACGCCCCACGCGGCCACGGTGCTGCGGACGCGTTCTGTTCCCCAAAGGGCAGGACAACGCCACGCCGCGTGGAACGGAGGAGGTCAACACCCTGGAAGCACTGAGCTTCAACCTGTTTGACAACACCACCGTGCAGGTGTCGCCCCTGCGTTGGGATTTCTCCTCTTATGCCTTCAACGTCGTGGCCCCTCAGTGCGCCACGGGCTATTACACCTTTGCCCATGAATGCGGCCACAACCAGGGCGCGCATCATGATCGGGCCAACACCGGCGGCGGCACCGGGCTGTACAGTTATTCCTACGGCTACCAGCAGGTTTCCGCCAATCCGACCTTTCGCACCATCATGGCCTACAACTGTTCTCCAGGCTGCACCCGGGTGAACTACAGGTCCAATCCCAATGTTTCCTACAACGGCTACCCCACCGGGGTCCTGTACACTGCGGCCAATTCCGCAGACAATCGCATGACCCTGAACAACAGCCGCGTCGCGGCCGCCAACTGGCGACCCTCCGCCACCAAGGGAAATGTACTCATTACTCCGCAACTGCTTCTTATGATGAACTGAGCAGCGTTGACACGGGACCGGCGTATACTGTGCTGCGCCGGTCCCGTGCGGTGCGATTATCCAAGGCGCACCAGCCGCGCCGCCACTTCCACATGCGGGGTGTGGGGGAACATGTCCACAGGCTGCACGGCCTGCACTTCGTAGGCCTCGCCCAGGCGGGCCAGATCCCGCGCCAGGGTGGCCGGATTGCAGGACACGGCCACGATGCGCGCCGGCCGCTCCTTGAGCAGCCAGTCCACCACCGCCGGCTCCATGCCGCCGCGGGGCGGGTCCACCACCACCACATCCGGCGCAAAAGGCGCGCCTTCCACGCCCCGGCGCAGGTTCACGGCCTTGAAGGACACGGAGACGTCCCCCAGCACGGCCTTGTTGGCGGCGGCGTTCTTCTGGGCATCCCGCACGGCTTCGGCCGAGGCGTCCATGCCAGCCACGGCCGCGGCGTGCCGGGCCAGCCACAGGGCAATGCCGCCGGAACCGCAGTACAGGTCCAGCACCTTTTCCGTCCCGGTCAGGCCGGCCATTTCCCGAATGGTTTCGTACAGTTTTACCGCGCCCTGGGTGTTGGTCTGAAAAAATCCGTCCGCCGAGACGTGAAACACCAGGTCCCCCAGGGGCATGGGCAGCCGCAGGGGTCCGCCGTGACGGCGCAGTTCCTCTCCCTGGGCCAGGGGCACCGGGGACACCCGCACATGATGCACCACCGCCGCCACACTGGGAAACAATCCCTTGAGCACGCGGGTCAGCTCGGCCACGGCCAGGTCGGCATCCGGATGCCGGGCGGTGATGAGCTGCACGAACATCTGCAGGGGCAGGCCCTGGGCAGCGTCTGCCTGGCGCAGGGTGCAGAACCGCCAGCAGCCCGTGCGGGTGGTCTCGTCCCAGGCGGCTAGGCCACTCTGGGCCGTCCAGCGGCGCACCTGGTCCAGCACGGCCATGGCCTCGGGATGCATCAGTTTGCAATGGGTGACGTCGATCACCTCGTGGCTGCCCCGCTTGCGCAGGCCCAGATACAAGGGGGTGTGGGAGTTGCCGGGCATGAAGGCGAACTCCATCTTGTTGCGATAGCCGTATTCCAGGGGCGAGGGGATGCACGACGCCACCAGACCGGCCGCGGCCTTGCCCGTTTCGCCGCCCAGGCGTCCCAGGGCGTCCTGCACCAGCCGGGATTTCCAGACCAGCTGTTCGGCGTAGGCCAGATCCTGCCAGGTACACCCACCACAGGGTCCGAAGTGCGGACAGGCCGGCTCCACCTGATGTGGCGCGGGGTCCAGCACGGTTACGGCCTCGGCTTCGGCGAAACGTTCCTTGACCTTGCCCACCAGGGCCTTGACGCGCTGGCCCGGCAGGCCGCGCTCCACAAACACCACCATGCCGCGCTCGGCGTCCCGCGCCACGCCGCGGCCTTGCAACTCCAGGGAATCAATGGTCAGTTCGACGATGTCGCCAGTGTGCATATCGCTCCCGGGCGGACGGTGCCGCCGCATCTTGAATCTTGACAGAAGGGGACATTCCGGCAAAGATGCCGTCCCAGTCCCTGCATGTGAAACCATTCACGTCCACTGCCTTGGGGTGTGGACAGTTCGAGGAGCCTCCATCATGGAAACCCTGACCGAGCTTTACCACAACATGCTGCAGTCCACCTTTGCCGGCACCCTGGGCGTGCTTGGTATTTTCACGTACATGGGGCTGATTCTTACCACGGCCGTGTACCGCATTTTCAAGGGCGACCACATGCATCATTAAGATGCTCCGCATGAGCCCCCCTGGCGCTCCAAAGGCAGGACTCGATATGCCGGATGCTCCCCTTGAGCCCGTCTCCACCAGCCCGGCGCCGCAGCCGGGATGGCCACGGGATGGCCTCCGGATGATCTGATGCCGCCATCCGTCCGGGCTGCCTTGAGAAAATGAAGCGGTGAAGTCCGCAGCACGCACTGCATGGCGGCCCTGCCCACGCCCAAGACATTCCCCTCGGACACGAAGAGCCCTGCCCCCACACCGGGCTCTTCGTGTTCCCTTCAGATGCGCCCCCTCCCCGACTATTCTTCCTCTTTCCACCACAGGCAGCCTTCCTGATCCTCGGCCACCTGCATCAGATATTTGCCGTACTCGTTCTTGATCATTTCCTGCGCCAGGGACTTGAGCTGTTCCGCGTTGATGTAGCCCATGCGGAAGGCGATTTCCTCCACCGAGGAGATGCGCGTGCCCTGCCGGGACTGCACGGCCTGCACGAAGCTGGAGGCCTGATGCAGGCTCTCATGGGTGCCCGTGTCCAGCCAGGCGAAGCCGCGGCCAAGGAACTCCACGGTCAACTCGCCGCGCTTCAAGTATTCGTTATTCAAATCCGTGATTTCCAGCTCGCCACGGGCCGAGGGCTTGAGCCCCCTGGCCAGCTCCACCACGTGTTCATCGTAGAAATAGAGCCCCGTGACGGCAAACTTGCTCTTGGGCTTGGCGGGCTTTTCTTCGATGGACAGCACGCGGCAGTCCGCGTCGAATTCCACCACGCCGTAGCGTTCGGGATCATTCACCTTGTAGCCGAACACCACACCGCCCTTCTCAATGGTGGTGCAACGGCGCAGCATGGTGGGCAGGCCGTGGCCGTAGAAAATGTTGTCCCCCAGCACCAGGCAGGCCTTGTCCCCGGCCAGAAAATCTTCACCTAGCAAGAATGCCTGGGCCAGCCCCTCCGGCTTTGGTTGGACAATATAGGTGAGCGACAGGCCAAACTGCGAGCCGTCCCCGAACATGGCCTCGAAACGTGGCAGGTCCACGGGCGTGGAAATAATTGCGATTTCGCGCAATCCCGCCAGCATGAGCACCGAGAGCGGGTAGTAGATCATGGGCTTGTCGTAGATGGGCAGGAGCTGCTTGCAGACGCCCCGCGTCACCGGATACAGCCGCGTGCCGGAACCGCCGGCCAGGATGATCCCTTTCATAGTTCCTCTGCGCGTTGGTGGTTGCAATCACTGGCAGGCCTGATACCTTGTTTCCCCATGGAAGGAAACCCCGCCCCCCTGCCTGCCCACGCCCCCCGCCTGCGGTGCCGGCGCGTGCGTGGCGGCGCCATTGATGTGGACGACGTCTTTTTGCTGGCCGACCTTCCCCGCACCGGGGCGGACCTGCTGGCCATGTCCCCAGTCCCGCCCCTGCCCGTGGGCAGCCTGTGGGGGGATGGGGCCACGCCCTGGCTGCAGGTGCTGGGCCATGTGCTGCTGCCAGCCTGCGCGCCCCATGCCTGCCGCGGCTGGTGGTGTCGCTGTCTGGATCCCACGCCGTTTTTCCATGAGCAGGAAGTGGAAGGCTGCCTCTGGAAGACTGGCCTCTCCCTGGCCTGGATCACCCTCAGCGACAAGGGCGCCGCCGGCCAGCGCGAGGACAAGGGCGGCCCCCTCATCGAAGAGATCGCTCGGGCTCATATTTCCCTGTGCCATGCGGCGGGATTTCTTTTGCCCGATGATCCCAGGGCCCTCAAGGCCCTCGTCACGGACCTGGCCCTGACCCAGGGCTACGACCTGGTGTGCACCACCGGCGGCACCGGCCTCTCCCCGCGAGACACCACCCCGGAAGCCACCCTGGCCGTTATTGAACGCCGGCTGCCCGGCTTTGAACAGGCCATGATGCAGACCAGCCTGGCCAAGACGCCCACGGGCGCCCTTTCCCGCGCCGTGGTGGGCACCCTGGGCAATGCCATTGTCATCAACCTGCCCGGCAGCCCCAAGGCCATCCGCGAAAACTTCGCCGCCATCCTGCCGGCCCTGCCCCATGCCCTGGCCAAACTGCAGGGCGACCCGGCCGACTGCGCTGCCCATTAACATCTATCCCATTCATTTTCCATGAAGAACATCCTTCCCGCCGTCGTGGTGCTCTGCCGCATGGTCAAGATTGAGCATTCCGTGTTCGCCCTTCCCTTCGCCTACCTGGGGGCCTTTGTGGCCGCCGGAGGCTGGCCGGGCTGGCAGCCCTTTGCCCTGCTGACCATCGCCATGGTGGCCGTGCGGTCCTTTGCCATGGCCTGCAACCGGCTGGTGGACCTGCCCTATGACCGCGAAAACCCGCGCACCAAGGGCCGCCCCCTGGTGACCGGCGAGATTACCCCGGCCCAGACCCGGTTGTTTCTGCTGGCCACGGCCCTGGTGTTTGTGGCGGCCTGCGCCGGCCTGAACCGCCTGTGCCTCCTGCTGGCCCCGGTGGCCCTGGCCCTTTCCGTGTTGTACAGCTACACCAAGCGGTTCACCTGGCTGTGTCACTTCGTGCTGGGGCTGGTCATCGGTCTGGCGCCATCGGCGGGCTGGATTGCCGTACAGCCGTCGTATTCCATGCCGCCGGCGTTGTGGTCCCTGGGGGTATTGTTCTGGGTGGCGGGCTTTGACCTGTTGTACGCCTGCCAGGATGTGGAGTTTGACCGTCGCATGGGCCTGCACTCCCTGCCTGCGGCCTTGGGCATTCCCGTCACCCTGGCCGTGTCCACCTTCAGCCATGTGACGGCGGCCTTGTTCTTCCTGCTGGCCGGCTGGGGCGCGTTCCTGGCCTGGCCCTATTTTGCGGCCTGGGGCCTGTGCACGGTGCTGCTGCTGTGGGAACACACCCTGGTGAAGGCCGACGACCTCTCTCGCCTGACCCTGGCCTTCTTCACCCTGAACGGCGTCATCGCCATGGTGCTGTTTGCGGGAGCCCTGTGGTCCCTGCTGCAGGCGTAGCGCGCCTGCCCGACGCAAGACGGCGTGTTTGTTCGCAAGCCTCGCGCAGCCGGCAGCCCGGTGTGGCATTCCGAGGACTCCCCTAGTGTTGGGATGAAGCTCTAACCCAGCACCTCCAGCTGGCGCAGTTCTTCCTGCCGCTGCTGTGCGGACTGCCCGGATTTCGCGGATGGTGAGGATGATACGCCACCGCGCTTGACCTTGCGATAGGTCTCAAAGGTGTGCCGGGCCACCATCACCATGTCGTGCAACGACGGCAGCGTCCCCAGGAGCCCCCGGCGATCCGGCCCCCGCTGGGGCAGGGATTGGGCATCGCCCATGATATCCAGGTACACATCCGCAGCCGTGGCGCCAACCCCGGCCTTGACCAGGGAATCGGCCAGCCTGCGCGCCGTATCGCGGGGCTTGGGGGTGAAGCAGCAGGCGCGGCGGGCCGTATCATACACCATGGCCGGGCGCTTGGTGCGGCGCAGGGTCTGCACCATCAACCCTGCCGCCACATCCAATTCCTCATCTCGCACGCACGCCTCGGCCACGGCGCAGGCCGGGTCCATCTGCGGCCCGTGCTGGCGCAGGGGTGCCAGCATGGCCCAGGCATCATAATGGTTACCGGCCCTGGCCAGGGCCTTGGCGCCTTCCTGCAGGTGGTGCCGCACCTTGTCCGGCCGTCCCTGTTCCTTCCATTCCCGGGCCAACTGCCGATGCTGCGCCGCAGGGCACGGCGCCCTCTCGCCACCGCGGGAGGCGGGGGCAGGCGTGAAGGCCCGCTCTATCTCTTCCTGAATGGATTCCAGCGCCGTCAGCTTGCCCGCAAAGGCCTCCTCGGAGCAGGCCTGGCTGGTGAGGGCGTCCAGTATGTCCTGGGCCAGCACCGGCGCGCGCTGCACGGCCCGCAGGCTTTCCCGCAGCAAGGCTTCTGGGGCGTAGGGCCGCAGGCAGAAGCCGGAGCATCCCGCGGCCATGGCCTGCAACACCACGGCGGACCGGCCGCTGGTGGAAAGGGCCACCACCGGCGTCACGGCCAGGCGAGGGTGCAGCCGGATGAGGCGGACGAATTCCAGACCACTCATCTCGCGGCATTCCTCATCCACCAGCACCAGATCCGCACCGTATTCCGCCAGATGGCGGGCGGCCTCCAGCCCGGAGGCCATCCAGCGCGGCTGCGGCAGTCCCAGGCTGCGCAGTACCTTGGCATCCATGCGGGCGTGGGTTTCCGCCTTGGAGACACACAGAATGCGCGCATTTGCCGGCAAGGCGCCCCGGGCGGCATGGGTCGCGGGGGCGGCGTTGGCAGGGGCAGGCTGGGCGGCATGGAGGGATGGTGCGGGCATGGTGGACACTCCTGGGAAGACGATGTGTATCATCCTGTTCATCGTCCAAGTTGGCCAAGAGTTTAGAGACAGCCTGGATCGAATCCGCAGCAGGCCTCCCATTGTCGTCTCGCTTCCGTCATGCACCGCGCCGACCGCCTTGGCTGATGCAAAAAACAGCATGATCCCGTGGACATTGTCTCCCCGGCAAAGACATCCACCTTTTCTTTCCCCGCCATGGTCCTGTAACAACGCAATGCTATAAGGCCGTATCCATTTTCATCGAGGAGGATCATGTCATGACGCATTCCCATCTCCATGAAATCCGCTCCTGGCTGGAAACCCACCTGGCCCGCCTGGAGTCCGAACGGTACGATTTGGAAGTGGAATCCTGCGCCGACGAGAACGAATTCGCCTCCCAGGTTGCCGAGGCCCACATCAAAGTGGCCGTTCGCGAGCGGGTTTCCCAGCAGGTGCGGGAGATCCAGACCGCCCTGCGCCGCCTGGACAACAGCGACTTCGGCTGCTGCGAGGAGTGCGGCTGCGAGATTGGCGTGGCCCGACTCAAGGCGCGGCCCACGGCCACCCTGTGCGTGGATTGCCAGACCGAGCGCGAAAGCCAGGCCGCCGGCTTTTAGGGTAAGGGAGCCCGGGGCCGCCTTGCCGTCGGCCCTGCGCAGGCTGCCTGATGGCCTGCCCGCCTTGCCCTGCGCAGGCCGGGCAGTGCTCCAATTCTTGTGCCCCCGGCACGTCCGGGGGTGAAGTCATATTTTTACGTGTTTGCGCAGTCGCCCCGGGCAGTCCCCGGGGCGTGTTGTTTTGGCCAGCTTTTTTCCCTCCCCCCCCTTGACGACGACACTGGAAATGATACTATATAAGAAAGATTCCGATCACCTTTCCATTCCCGAGGAGGGCCACCATGCAACTCGACGCCTTCACGCACTGCCAGATCAATTGGGACCTGACGCCCGAGGAAGCCGTGACCCTGTACCTGGAATGGGGGAACAACAACTGGCACGGCGCCCACCCGCCCGTGCGCTCCAAGCACGATGTGGCCCACTACTTTGTAGTGGACACCTGGGGTGAGCATCCCACCGTGCGGTTGGTGCGGCGCAACAGCGAAGAAGCCGTGGACCTGGCCTCCCTGCCGTTGCCTGAATCCCTGGCCGGAGAATTCAGCAGCGAGACCGGCAGCCGCAAGGGCATCTACCATCCCACGGAACCCATCAAGAATTGGCTGAAGGGGCAACTCCATCACTAAGGTCACGTCCCCGAAATAAGACGATATTCCCATCATCTTATTTCGGGGAGGACCGTCCGCCAACATGCTTGGATGTTGGCGGACTCAAGGAGCCTGCGGCTCCGAAGCCTCCTTGCAGGCGGCCCTGTGTTGCGCCTCCCACAGATGGACATATGTTGAGGACGCAACACTAACCTCTGGTCGTCTCAATGCATTCGGGGGAACCCTTGCCAAAGAAAAGGTTCCCCCGAAAACGTTATTGAACATTGTTCCTAGAAAAACTTGCCCTGCAACCCGAAGGGATCCTTGAATTCCAGCGCCGGGTTGAACATCAGCTGCCGTTCGCCGCGGTTGTCCAGGTACTTGGAAAGCTCCAGGTCGATGGACATGGGCACGTCCACGCCAGCCTGGGCCAGCATCTGCCGCAGCAGGCCTTCCGCCTTGGTGGAGAAGGCCACCGAGTCACCAAGAATACGCATGCCTTCCGCCGGGTTGTGGAAGCCAACGGAATTTTCCGCGCCCATGAACAGCTGGCGCAGGAAGCCTTCCATGTACAGATCCTTGGCCTTGTCGTACATTTCCTGATTCATGTGTACGCCTTCGGCCTGCTTGGCGTGGGTCAGCTCGAAGAGCTTGGCCACGGTGGCGCTGGCGTAACCGGCGCGCAGCATGAGGGACACGGTGCGGTCCTGGATGGCGAACACGCGCTCGCGCAGCCAATCCGTGCTTTCGGCGTGGCACTGGCGGCAGGCCTTCATATCGCCCTGCACGGGGCTCATGACGCGATGGTCGCTGAACTTCTTCACGCCCTGGGTGGTGTAGGGCATGTGGCAGTCGGCGCAGGAGGCGCCGGCCTTGAAGTGTGTGGACCCCATGGTGAAGTATTCGAATTCAGGATGCCGCATGAAGGGCATACCAAAACCGGTGACGGTCTGCTTCCACTCCACCACCGAGGGGTCGTTACGGATCTGCTTGATGATGTTCTCCACGCTGATATTGCCCCAGGTGCTGCCCTGCCATGGGAAATACAGACCCACGGACTTCTTGTTCTCATCCTTGGGAATGTTGTACGTCACGTGACACTGGGCGCACACCACGGAACGCATTTGCTGCCGGGTCAGGGTTTCTTCCGGCGCGCCAATATCCTTGAGGGCCTTGGTGAGGGTGAACCCGCGGGAGACCTGCAGGCCCAGATCCTTGTTGTTGTGACAGTCGATGCAAGCCACGCCCAGCTCGCGGGTGGCTTCGGGGATCTTGGCAATGACTTCCCCAAAGGGCTTGGCGTAGTAGTCCTTGCCCATTTCCTTTTCCAGTTGCACGGAATAGGGCGATTTGCAGGAGAGGCACACCCCGCCGGCCTTGAGGCGGGAGGAGTCGATTTCCAGCTGGTCACGCACCATGTAGGCGTGGCCCCGGGGCTCGTTGTATTCGATGCCGAAGCCCCAGCCATTGAACAGCAGGGCCATGTAGGGGAACTGGGAGAGCTTGTCCACGGTGACCAGGCCGCCGTCCATACCGGTCTTGTACTTGCTGCGGCGGGTGTCCACGGGCTTTTCGGTGAGTTTCCAGGTTTCGTACTGCTCGGGATAGGCCTTGCCCCAGATGGCGGGGTCGATTTCGCCATCGGGAATGCTCACCGGCTGTACCATCTCGGGCTTGGGTGGCGCCTGGCAGGCCCACAATCCCAGCAGACACAGCACCGCCAGCCACTTGCCATATCGTGCGACGTGTCGTTGCATTCGCGTTCTCCTCCTCAGAAAGTTTCGCGCGCGCCGGCCCGCTTGTGCTGCAGCATGCGATGGCACTCCCAGCAGGGGCGTTCCTGGTCGATCATGTCCACCCGTTCGGCATGGCAACGGATGCAGTTGTCTTGGACAAACCTTTTGCCGCGGTCGGAAATTTCAATGAATTCAGGCACCTTTCCGGAATTGAAGACGTAGACGTCCTTCATGCCGTCAATGCCTTTCCAGGTGTAATACTTGATCTTGTTCTGGTGCGGCAGGTGGCAGTCCACGCATTTGATGGTCCGGTGGGCGCCTGTGTGGAACCA
>JAIWOE010000074.1 GCA_020217165.1 Desulfovibrio sp.
GGATCCCGCCGCCGCCGGCGTGGTGGTGGTGCTCACCTGCGCCGTCACGGCCCGGGCAGTGCAGTCCCTGCGTCGGGAACTGCCCAGGCTGCGCCGCAGCGCTCCCCAGGCGCGGCACATCTGCGCCGGCTGCGTGCCCCAGGCCATCCCCGGAGAGCTCAAGGCCGCCGCCGAAGGGTGGGAGTTGTGGGACAAGGATCGCAAGGCCGACCTGCTCCACCTCTTCGACACCTCCCCGGTGTCCATGCCCCACGGCAGGCCCGGACCTGCCTGGCCGCCCTTTGCCGTGGCCGGCAGCGAGCGGGCCCGCGCCCTTTGCAAGATCCAGGACGGCTGCAACCAGGCCTGCGCCTTTTGCATCATCCCCAAGGCCCGGGGCGGACCGGTGAGCCGGCCCGAAGCCGAGACCCTGGCGGAGATCCGCCGCCTCTTCGCCGCCGGCGCCCGGGAAGTGGTGCTCAGTGGCATCAACCTTGGCCAGTATGCCGGCGAATCCGGCGACTTGTGGGCCCTGCTGCGGCGCATCCAGGCAAGCCTGGGGCCGGAATGGCTCGGCCGAGGTCGCATCCGCCTCTCGTCCCTGGATCCGGCCCTGCTCACCCCCGCCGCCCTGGAGACCCTGGCCCAGTGCACCCTGGTCTGTCCGCACCTGCATCTTTCCCTGCAGTCCGGCAACGCCGGGGTGCTGGCCGCCATGGGCCGCCGGCAATATTCCATCGACGAGGTGGTCCGCTGGGTGGAGGCCGCCCGGCGCATCCTTCCGGTGCTGGGCCTGGGGGCGGACCTGCTCACCGGCTTCCCCGGCGAGGATGACGCCGCCTTTGCGGACACCCGGGATCTGTTCCAGCGTCTGCCCCTCACCTACGCCCATGTCTTCCCCTTCTCCCCCCGGCCGGGCACCCGGGCAGCCACCCTGCCCGGGCAGGTGCCGGTCTCCCGTCGTCTGGACCGAGCCCAGGCCCTGCGGGAGCTGGCCGCCGCACGCGCCCGGGCATTCGCCACCAGCCTGCTGGACCAGCCCGCGCTTTTCATGGTGGTGGAACAGCAAGGCATGGACTCGATGGCCGGAATATGTGAATATGGCGTGCGATGCCGGCATCTGCTGCACCCTGGCGAACACGGCCGTGTTGCCCGCCGGGATCTGATCCCCGTTCGGCCCCTGGCCGTGGAAGAAGATGGTGATGGCTTGCTCGTCGCGGCTGCGTCGGGCATCTCCTCCCCCCCCTTTACCCCACACCCCCTATGAAAAACACCTCGTTCTCCCTGCCTTGCGCCTTGTCTCTGCTGCTGTGCCTTGGCTTGCTGCTTTCGGCCTGCGCTGGCGAATCGCCTCCCTCGCCCAGCGCCTCAGGCCACGCGGGAGAGCCCGCGCTGCAAGCCGCTCCCGCATCGCCTGCACCAACCACACCCACTACACCCACTGGCCAGGGCAGCCAGCCGCGGGATCTGTTCGAAGCCTTCAAGGAAACACCCCCCGAATTCAGCGCCCTCCTGGGCAACCCTGCCCAGCCCACCCTGCCGGACCTCAGCAGCGCCACCAAGGTTGGCGTTCAGCCGGACCAGGACTTCCTGCCCACGGTGCCGGGCCCCGAAACCACCATCACGGCCTATCAGCTCGGCAACGTCGGCATTCTGGTGTTCAGCCTGCCCAACGGGAAGGTCTATGCCTTTACCCTGCGCAAGGTGGATACGGGGGAGGAGCGGTCGTACTATGACAAGGAAGGCGACGGCATCTTCGAGCAGCAGGGCGACACCGGCCACGTGGATGAAAAGGCCTATGGCTACTAACGCCCCCCAGGGCCTGCGCAGCATGACCGGCTACGGCCGGCATCAGGACCCCGCAGACACCGCCCGACCCTTCCGCCAGGAATGGGAGGTGCGCAGCGTCAACTCCCGGCACCTGGACTGCAAATGGCGGCTGCCGCACATGGTGCGCTCCCTGGAGCCGGCCCTGGAAAAAGTCCTGCGCCGCGTGGCCTCCCGCGGGCGCATTGAACTGACCCTGCACCTCAGCGTGGAGGATCCAGCCTTCCTGGGCATGCGCCTCAATCGCCCCGTGGCCCTGGCCATGCTGGAGGAAATCACCTCCCTGGCCCGCTCCCAGGGGCACACCTTCACGCCGGATTATTCCCGCCTGCTGCACCTGCCCGCCTGCTGGGACGAAGACCGTGCCGCGGGCAATCCCGTGCTGCAGCAGGCCCTGGAGGAGGGGCTGGCCGCCGCCCTGGCCTCCTGGAACGACTCCCGCCTGCAGGAAGGCGCCGTGCTGGCCGCGGACATCACCCAGCGTGTGGCCCTCATCCGGCAGGTGGCCGTGGAACTGGCCGGGCTCACCCCGCAGGTGGTGGCCCAGAAGCAGCAGGCCCTGAGCGAGCGCCTCTCCCAATGCCTGGCCCAGTGCACACCTCCCGGCGTGCTGGACGAGGCCCGCTTTACCCAGGAAGCCGCCCTGCTGGCCGACCGCCTGGATGTGAGCGAAGAGCTAACCCGCCTGGGCGCGCACCTGGACCTGCTGGAGCAACTGCTGGCCCAGGGTGGCGAAATTGGCAAAAAGCTGGACTTCACGCTGCAGGAAGCTTTTCGGGAAATCAATACCCTGGGCAACAAATCCCAGCACGTGGCCGTGTCCCGCCTGGCCGTGACGGTCAAGGCGGAGCTGGAAAAATGTCGCGAGCAGGTTCAGAACATTGAATAAGTTGAGACCGTTCAGGATTGTGTTTTCCCATGCAGCGCCCCAAACTGCTTAACATCGGCTTTGGCAACTTCATCGTGTCCACCCGGGTGGTGGCCATCGTCTCGCCTTCCTCCTCGCCCATGCGCCGCCTGCGCGAGGATGCGCGCCAGGAGGGCCGACTCATCGACGCCACCCAGGGCCGCAAGACTCGATCCATCATCGTCACGGATTCCAATCATTTGATTCTTTCGGCCATTCAGGCCGAGACCGTGGGCCAGCGATTCATGCTCATGGAAGACCCCCAGGCCGCCAAGCGGACGGAACAGGCCGGCGGCATGGAGCCAACCCTGCTGGAAGAAACCCCCGAATACGACGACGCCGACGACGATCTCTAAATCCCCACGGAGAATTCCCCATGCAGCACACGGACCGCCCTGGCCTGGCGTTGGTCATTTCCGCCCCGTCCGGCGCCGGCAAGACCACCCTGGTGCAGCGGCTCACCGCCGAGTTTCCCCGCTTCAGCTACTCCATCTCCTGTACCACCCGCGCCCCCAGGGAGGGCGAGGTGCACGGACGGGACTATTTCTTCCTCAGCCGCGAAGAGTTTCGCGCCCGGGTGGAAGAAGGGTACTTTGCCGAATGGGCCGAGGTGCACGGCAACCTTTACGGCACGCCCCTGGCCGGCGTCTGCAAGCAGTTGCAGGAAGGGCGGGACTTGCTCTTTGACATCGACGTCCAAGGCGCCCTGCAACTCAAGCCCTGGTTGCGGTCCTTCCACCTGTTCATCCTGCCGCCGGACCTGGCCACCCTGCGCCGCCGGCTGGAGCAACGCGGCAAGGACACCCCCGACATCATCGAGCAGCGGCTGCAAAACGCCATGGAGGAAATCCGCCTGGCCCACCGCTTTGATTGCCAGCTGATCAATGATGATCTGGAAACCGCCTGGCAACAACTGCGGGCCCTGTACCTGTACCTGGACATGCAGCACAAAAATTCGCCGGACTTTGCCCGCGTGCTGCTGGAAGGCGGCCGGCTGTGAGCCAGGGCACCGCGCCCGCGGCGTTGATTACGGCCCTGGATGTGGATTCCCAGGCCGCCGCCGTGGCCCTGGCCCGGCAGACCATCCCAGCCAGCCCCTGGGTCAAGGTGGGCCTGGAGCTGTTTGCCGCGGCCTCGCCGGCGGTGGTCTCCACCTTGGCAGGGCACGGCGCCCGGGTGTTTCTGGATCTGAAATTCTTCGATATCCCGGCCACGGTGCGTGCCGCCGTGCGCGAGGCCGGCCGCCTTGGCGCGGCCATGACCACCCTGCACGCCCTGGGCGGGGAGCGCATGGCCGCCGCCGCCCTGGAAGGCCGCCATGCCTCCGGGGCCAACACTCTGCTGGTGGCCGTGACCCTGCTCACCAGCATGACCGGCCAGGACCTGGCCTGGCTGACCCCCCATGCCCCTGGCCACGAGGCCGAACTGGTGATCCACATGGCCCGGCAGGCCAAGGCCTGGGGCCTGGATGGCGTGGTCTGCTCCCCGTGGGAGGCCGCCCAAGTCAAGGCTGCCTGCGGGGCCGGGTTCAAGGTGGTCACCCCGGGCATCCGCCCGCAAGACGCCGGCGAAGACGACCAGCGCCGCACGGCCACCCCTGCGGCGGCGGTGGCGGCGGGTGCGGATTTCCTGGTGGTGGGCCGGCCCATCCGCATGGCGGCGTCTCCCGCGGCGGCGGCAGCGGCCATGGTCCTGGAAATCCAGGCAGCCCAAGACGTCAAGTAACCCCTCCCCAGACAATTCCGGCCTGCCCTCCCATCGCATGCCTTTCGATGCCGCCGGCGTTCCATCACTGGCGTTTCATAACAAGTTGTAGTATCTCACTCGGAGGATCACTTTGAGGGCACTGTGAGGGAGTTCAGTGACAGCGGATCAAGACAACACATCCAGGCCTTCCGCCCCTTCAGCCGAGTTGCCAGAGGCTGCTTCCGGGGAACGCCACACCGCCCCGGCATCCCTGTCGCGCGATGCAGCGCGCCCTGCTGGCGGTGCAGATTCGCGCGATCGCATCCGGGGCATCTTCTCCACCCAGGCCATCCAAAAGGTGGGCACCGGCACCACGGTGCGGCGGACCATTCAGAAATCCTTCTGGATGTGCGTGGAGCAGCCTGACGAGAGCATTGAGATCCAGCCCCTCAACTCCAATTGCGTCCCTTCCGGGCCGCGACGCATCATCACCAAGGATGAACTGCTGCAGAAATTCTCGCCGGAACCGGAGTTCTACATCAACTCCGTGTACCCGGCCATGCAGGAGCTCAACAATAACATCAGCCAGGGCGAGGAGCATCGCCAAAAAGGCGAATACCTCAGCGCCGAGCACCGGTTCCAGAAAGCCCTGGCCGTGGACGTGAACAACGTCCGCGCCAATTTCGGCCTGGGCCTGACCTATCTGGAACGCGGGGAAGTGGACAAGGCGGACAACATTTTCGACCGCCTGGTGCGACTGGACGCCGCCTTTGCGCCGGAGCACAAACACCTCTTCAATGAATTCGGGATCAACCTGCGCAAAAACAAGATGTATGACCAGGCCCTGAGCTATTACAGCAGGGCCCTGTCCCTCTCCAAGGGCGACGAACACCTGCATTACAACATCGCCCGGGCCCATTTTGAAAAGAGCCAGCTTGCCGAGGCTGCCTCGCACCTGGACATAGCCTTGACCATGAATCCCGGCCTTGAAGCGGCCAGGAAATTCAAGGATTGGCTGCAGTCCAAGGGCCTTTTGCCCCAGGCTGGCACGGCCCCGCAGACCGCCACCTGAACGCCGCCGGGGGGACGGCCATGAACCAGACACGATACCAACGCGGCCAGGAATTTCTGGCCTTTCTGCCCAGCATTGGTCAGGAATTGCCCTACTCCATGACGCTGCTGCGTGACCTGTTCGACATGACCAGCGACAAGAGCCTAGCCTCCATGCCCGAAGTGGCCCGCACCCTGGGGCAGGACCAGGGCCTCACGGCCAAGGTGCTGGCCATGGCCAATTCCGCGTTCTATGGCCTGCAGGCCAAGGTGGCCACCCTGCCGCGGGCCCTGGCCCTGCTGGGCGTGCGCGAAATCCGACAGCTGGTGCTGGTGCTGGGGGTACAGTCCATCTGCTCCCGCCGCACCCTGCCCCACGCCTTTGACCTGCACGGCTACTGGAAGCATCAGCTCCAGGTGGCCGCCATCTGCAAGGAGCTGGGCCATCTGGTCCATTCGGCCAAAGGGACCCAGGGGGCTGGCCTGGATCTGGATTTGCTCTACACGTCCGGCCTGCTGCATGACCTTGGCAAACTGCTCACCGCCTTGCACCGCCCCCAGGACTGGGAAGCCATTGAGCACCTGCGCCAGGCCGAGGGCCTGCCCTCCTATGCCGCGGAAGACCGGCACTGGGGGCTGGAGCATGGCGTGGTTGGTGCAATTACCTTGAATTCTTGGAATATTCCACCAGAACTTACGGAGCCGGTCAACTGGCACCATGTGCCGGAACTGGCCAAGGAATGGCAGCCCCAGGCCACCATCCTGTGTCTGGCCGATGCCCTGTGCCATGCCCTGGAGCAGGATGACACCGAGCCGACCCAGCCCGCGCCCCATGTGGCCGCCTGCCTCTCCCGCCTGGCTCTGGACCTGGCTCCCACCTGGGCCCTGGCCAGGGAACACTTCCACGACGAACGCCTTGAGGAGATGGCATCGCTGCTGCAATGACCCCTTCCGCCGCCAGAAAAACCTGGGAGCCGCGCCCCGTCAAGGCGCAGCCAGACACCTCGGGGCGGCTGGAAGCCATCGCCGCCGAATTGTCCATCACGCCAGCCCTAGCCCGCCTGCTGTGGCAGCGGGGGTTCACCTCGGCCCAGGCCATGGACCGTCACCTGTCCCCGGGGCTCAGGCACCTGGCCCCCCCCGCCAACTGGCCCATGCTGGAGGAGGCCGCCCGGGCGGTGCTGGCTGCCGTGGAACGACGCAGCGCGCTGGCCATTTGGGGCGATTACGATGCCGATGGCGTCACGGCCACGGCCCTGCTCACGGAATTTTTCCGCGGCCGCGGCATTGGTGTCACTCCACACATCCCCGTGCGCATGGAGGACGGCTACGGCGTCAATCGTCCCGGCATCGAACGCCTCCACGCAGCAGGCATCCAGACCCTCATCACCGTGGACTGCGGCATTTCGGACATCGCATCCCTGGGCCGGGCACGGGAACTGGGCATGGAGGTGATTGTCACCGACCACCATCTCCCCGGGGCCGAGCTGCCCCCGGCTGCGGCCATCTGCAACCCCCGCCTGGGGGGATGCCCCTGCGAGTCCATGGCCGATCTGGCCGGCGTGGGCGTGGCCTTTTACCTGGCTGCCGCCCTCAACCGCCGCCTGCCCGGCGCCCCCTCAGACATCCGTGCCCTGCTGGATCTGGTGGCCCTGGGCACCTTGGCCGATGTGGTGCCGCTTTCCGGCGTCAATAGGATTTTGTGCAAAAACGGGCTGTTGCTCATTGCCGAAGGCGCCCGCCCCGGCATGGCTGCCCTCAAGGAAGCCGCAGGCTACGCGGCCACGGCCTCCCTGACTGGCGGGTCCGTGGCCTTCAACCTGGCGCCGCGCATCAACGCTGCCGGCCGCATGGGCCGGGCACAGGTGGCCCTGGACTGCCTGCTGGCCCCGGACAAGACCACCGCCGCCCCCCTGGCCGGCCAATTGGACGAGATGAACCGCGAACGCCGGGCCGAGGAGGAGCGAATCCTGGAGGAAGCCATGACCGCCGCCGCGGGCCTGCCGGAACTGGGGCTGGTGCTCTGCGGCGAAGGCTGGCACGAGGGCGTCATCGGCATTGTGGCCTCGCGGATGGTGGAGGTCTTCCACAAGCCCACGGTGGTGCTTTCCCGCGAGAACGGCAGCGGCCGCTGCAAGGGCTCCGGCCGGTCCGTGCCGGGATTCGACCTGTACCAGGGCCTGACCCGCTGCGCCGAGGTGCTGACCCGGTTTGGCGGCCATCCCCAGGCTGCGGGCATGACCCTGGAGGAGGCTCACCTGGAGCGCTTTCGCCAGTTGTTCCACGGGGCCGTGCTGGAGCAGCTGGGCCCGGAACCGCCAGGACCGCGCCTGCATGTGGACGGCCACCTCTCCTTTGCAGAGGTGGATCACCTGCTGCTGCGTGAATTGGAATTGCTGCAACCTTTTGGTATTGGCAATCCAGAGCCGGTCTTCGTCTCCCCGCCGGTGGAAGTCCTTTCCCGCAAGGCCTTTGGACAGGACCACCGCCACGTGCGGCTCATGCTGCGTGATAAGGCCGCCGGCCTGACCCTGCGGGCCAAGGCCTGGCGCATGGGGGAGCACATCCCCGAATCCGTGGTGGGCAGCCGGGTGCGTCTGGCGTTTGTGCCCCGCATCGACAGTTACGGGGGACTGCCCACCATCGAACTGGAACTCAAGGACCTCGCCCCGGCCTGAGTCCGCTGCGCATCTGCCTGCTTGCGCCGGGCCATGGGGAATGCTACATACCAGATCGCCGCATCCGTAACCGGCATCCAACGCCACCACCTTGACCGCGCAGTGTTGCCATGCCCCAAAACCTCCCTCCGTACGTGATTGAACACAGTGGCGACACCCTTCGCCTTGTCTTTGCTGGCGACATCAGCCTCAAGGTCACGCCGCAGCTGAAAAAGGACGTGGAAGCCGCCCTGGCCCAGCACGAGTTCAACGCCGTGGACGTGGAGCTGTCCCAGACCACGTTCATGGATTCCACGGGCATCAGCGTGCTGGTCATCCTGCATAAACGCAGCCGGGACAAGGGTGCCACCATGCGGTTGCTGCGCCCCAGCACCCAGGTGCGGCGCATCCTGGACCTGGTGCAGCTCGCCACTTATTTTGATATTGTGGAATAATCCCGGAGAGTTCAGGCCATCTCACCTCGTGTGGCACCGCTGCGTCCATTGCGTCCATGACGCAAAAAAGACGCAGCCGTCGTTGCAAGGTGCCGGAGAAGGGGATGGCTAGAGCGAGACCACGGAGTTTTCCGCGCCGGAGAAGGGGCTCGACTCCAGGCGGTCCGGGGCATCGTCATTGAACCAGCGTTCAGACTCGCCGTCCTTGGCCAGGTATTTGAACTGGTAGTCGCAGCCCGTGGGCAGATCCACGGTGATGGAGAATTCACCGGCCTTGCTTTTCTTCATGGGCAGGGAGGCGGTGTCCCACTCATTGAAGTCGCCGGCAAGAAACAGGGCGTCGGCACCGTTGGCGGCGTCCTTGGGGAGTTTGAAGGTTACCTTGCAGACTGGCTTGGTTTTGAGGAATTTTTTCGTCAGGGCCATGATTCGCCACTCCTGGATAAAACTTGCATGGTGGTTGACTGGATGCCGAGGGCCGTTAGGGGACAACACACCCGTTCCCTGGCCACCAAACCCGATGCGCCGGTAGTGGAGGACGAATCTGCAGCCATTGGCCGCATGCTGGCCAGCAGCCGTGCGAGCTAGCCGTTGGCGGCGTCGTCCTGCCCGATGATATCCATGGCTTCCTTGAAGAAGTCTTCCTCGCGGGCGTCTTCTTCCAGGCCGCACAAGCCCTTGACGGCCAGCAGCAGGTCGCGCACATTGACGATGACATCAAACAGGCCGTTGTTGATGCGGCAGAGCTGGCCTTCGCGCTTGAGCAGGTATGCCCGGCGCTCCTTGACGCGACCATCATTGCGGACCACGGCATAGGCCGTGTACCCTTGATTAGTGATATACAATTTCTGCTGGGTCAAGGCCCCGGACTCAGCATCGTAGAACGAATGCTCCCCGCACAGCCGGCCCGTAAAGCTGATGGCTGCGCCGGAATCGTTCTGCAACGTGATGGATTCCATGACGGAATCGTTACGGGTGGGCTCTGCCATGTCCAGTCCTCCTTGGAAGGCCATGCATCACTGTTCGCCATCGTCCCCTGCCTCGGCAGGCAGGAAGGAAGCAGGCGTGTGCGTCTGCTGGAGCAAGGTAAGTTGCTCCGGACCCTGTCGGGTCGGTTTCTTTTTTCGTCCTTGCCTGGTGGCAAGCCCCTGCGGCCGCGGGGAGTCGTCGAACAGCGCGCCTCCACCCTTTGCGATCCAATACGCTTCCAAATCAGTTTTGGAAATACGGTATTCCTTGCCAATCTTGGCGGCCAGGAGCTCGTCGGCCTTGATGGCCCGTCGCAAGGTCTCCGGATGCACTTGCAGCAGCGCGGCGGCCTCCAACAAGGTGTAGGTGGTGCGTGTTGTCTCGCCTTCCATCACCACCTCGCATCCTCCGCAGGCGCTGTGTGCGCGCATGGCGCGCATTGCGTTGACAGGGCGCCCCAGGGCCGCAGCCCTGGTATCCCACCTCTCATTGCACTACAATGCACCATTACCTCGCGGAGTCGATCATTGTCAACTTAAATCGACAATAATCAACTCCAGGCAACAGTCCTGGCACTCATCAACTTGAAATTACTCTATTACACGATTTCTTATGCGCAGGCAACGCCTTGGGCGCAGCCTTCCAGACGGCAACGCCCAAGGCCAGGCCCCCCGCACAGCGCCACTCAATGGCACACGGCTTCCAGGGGCAGCCGGATGAAGAATCTGGTGCCCTCTCCTTCTCGGGAGGTGAAGCTGGCGCGGCCTTTCAGGTAGCGTTCCGTGAGCAGCTTGATGGAGTACGTGCCCAGCCCCCGGCCCGGCCCCTTGGTGGTGAAGGAGCGCTGAAAAATCTGCAGGGCCGCCGCATGGGGAATCACGCTGGGGTTGTGCACCCAGAACACGATGTGTTCGGGGTCCTGGGGGTCCACATCGGATCCCATGCGAATGACTGCCCCTTCTGGCTCCGCCTCCAGGGCGTTTTTGAGCATGTTGGAGAGCACGCGCCGCAGCAGGGTGTTGTCGCTTTTGAATGGGCAGGAGGCGGCCTGGGCATCCAGTTCGATGATCCGGCCGCGGGCAGCGTCGTTCCCGCGCATGGAGGAGATGGTGGCCAGCAGCACCTCGCGGCTGTGCAGCCATTGCATCTGGGCGTGCAGCTCGTCGTTTTCCGCATCCAGCAGCAGCTTCTGGGCCTGGATTTCATCCACCATGCCCTGGAAGAACTGATGCACCAGCAGCAACTCCTCCTGGCTGGCCGGTGAAGACTGCTCGCAGGCCAGCTCCACCAGATTGCGCAGGCTGCCCACGGTGTTCAGAATGTCGTGAAAAAAAATGCGCTCCAGTGCCCGGCGGCGTTTTTCGTGGCTGATGTCCATGATGGCAAACACCACGAAGGAGTCCCCTTGGTACTGAAAGGGAGTGCCGCAAACCTTGAGGTCAAATGCCTCCACCAAGTCGTCGTTGCGGCGGGTGATGCGGCACTCCTCCACCTCGCGCAGGCCGTCAAGCCCGGCCAGAATGACCTTGAGGGCCCCGCACTGGGTGCAGGCCTCGCTGGTGCCGCACCCGTGGGTGGCGGATCGGGCGTGCTCACACTGGAACAGCTCGCCGGGCCGCACGCCGAGAATAGGGTCTGCGCTTGGCAGGTTGAGCATGTCCAGCAACTGCTGGTTGGCAAACAGGATCTGCCTGTGGCGGTTGAGGATGAGCACCAGATTGGTCACCGAATCCATGAGGGTCCGAATGAGGGGATCCGTGAACAGGGCCGCCTGCTCCCGCACTTCGGCCAGGCTGGCCCGGGTGATGAGCCCTGCTGGCGGGGAATACGAACTCCGGCAGCCCTGGGCGGGACGCATGGGGAGGGGCGAGGAGGCGAAAAAAAAGCTGGACATGATGCACCGTAACGACAACTACAGGGCCCGCGCTGATGTGCCTCCTGCTTTACGTGGCTTTACTTTCAGGCGCAAGCCCGACCCGTGCCAATCGGGCCACGGCAAGCCAGAAATTTCTCCAATGCTTCGTTTCTTGCTTGATCGCTTTCACAAAAATGTGTCATACTAGCCGGGACCAACCATGGGATGGCCACTTGCCATCCCCACCAAGGCCGTTCAACCTGCAAGGATTCCGCCATGCTTAAGACCACGTGGGAAAAAGTGTTTGAATACGCCTCCATGCCCGTGCACGGCACCCTTTCGCGCAAATTGCGCAAGGATGTCAAAATTCAGATCAATGAAGGCACCATCTATTCCGAGGCCACCCTCTTCCTGGGCGAAGAGTTCATCCGCGTCACTTACAAACAGGGCAACGAAGCCGTGAACACTTATTACGACTGGGACAAACTCAGCTCCGTGCGCACCTTCAGCAAAGCAGAGTAACCCCGGCCTGACGCCGGAGGCCCCCCGCTGCACGGGAACGGGCCTCCGGCGTACACAAACCCGCGCTCACTCCCAGTCATGCAGGCCATACTTGGCCAGCAGGGCGGTCAGCTCGCCAGAGGCGCGCATGGATTGCGTGGCAAGGGACAGCCGCTCGGCATATTCCGCGGCCCTGGGCTCAGCTGGCGAGAACGCGATGTACACGGGGGTGGGATCGTCCTGCGGGCCAGCGGATTCCACCTGCTCCTGCATCCCCAGTTCTTTGATCAGGTACTCGAAGACGTAACGATTGGCGATGACCACGTCAATGCGTTCCGCCACCAGCTTTTTGAGATTGGTTTCCACGCCGTTGTCTCCAGACGCGAATTGCACATAGTCGCCCTCCCCCACTTCCTGGAAGTACGCATCCAGCGCCTCACCGTAGGAATAGTCGCGGATGATGCCCACCCGCTGGTTGCGCAGGGAGTCCAGCCCGTCGAAGGTCCAGGCATACCCCTTGCGGATGAAGAAGTGCGAGTCGTCCATGCCCTGAGCAACGCGGGGAAAGACGAACCCTTCGGCGTCCGCTTCACTGGCGCCAATGACGCCGGTAAACGCCCCGGACCGCGCATCCGACACGGCACGCGCCCAGTTGAGCACCTCGTAGCGGACTTCAATACCCAAGGGCTCGAATGCCTTGCGAGCAAGCTCCACCATGTACCCCGGCGCTGCGCTGTCGGAGGCGCAGTTGTACGGACACCATTCGTCCGCAGCCAGGGTGATGACGCCCTGGGCCGAGGCCGGCGCGACACCAGCCAGCAACAGCAACACCAAGACCAAGCAACGCAGGCGGACCATGGAACTACTCCTTAAGTTAGGGATTGTTCCCCGGTCACTGCCTCACCGACGCGGCCGTTTCATGGCGGCTGCGTGACATCCTGGAGATACGCTGCCGAGACCCAGCATGCGGTTGCGGCATGCGCTGCCTTCACGTATCATCGCGCCAAATTGCAATCGTATGTGAAGACGAGGAGGCGCCATGATGCGATGTCGTGCCCGCCTGTCCCTGGACGGGCTGGTGAGCGCCATGCTGCTGCTCGAATGTCGGGTGGCGCAGGAGGTGGTGCTGACTGATCCCAAGGAAGTGCTGGACGGTCTGGCCAGGGTGGACAGCTGCGACGTATTGGTGAGCCTGCCCTACCACGAGGCCGCCGGACAATGGCACGATCATCATCTCAGCGAGGCCCTTCGCCTGGAGGAGGCTTGGTCCCTGGGCTTCCGGCTGCATGGCGAATGCCTGCCCGACGTGCCAAGCACGGCGCGCATTCTCTGGACGCAACTGTCCCTCACCCACCGCATGCCCCCAGACCTGGAGTCCTGGGTCCAGGCTGCGGACGCCCTGGAACAGCAGGGATACTCCCCGGATGTGCTGGACCGGCCGTCCGAGACCATGCTGCTGGGCCTGCTCCTGGAGGCCGAGGCCAGCGCCGTTCCAGGCACCCCCACCCCCCTGACCGCCAGATTTGCCGATCTGGTGCACCTGGGCCGGCGGCAACCGCCGGAGCTGCTGCTCATGCACCCCGTGGTCCGCGCCGTGTCCCAAGGCATTGAGGCTGCCGCGCCAGCCTACGCCCATGCCATCCGCCAATGCAGCACCCTCACCGGCACTGTGCTGACCACGGACCTGCGTCCCCTGGACACCGTGCCCCCCGGCATCCCGGCTCGGGATTTCCTGCTCTATCCCAAGGCCCGGACCCAGGTGCGCCTGACCAGGGACACCGACCCCCGCAATGTGCGCATTACGGTGCGGCATTCCCCGTTCCAGGATATCCCAGATCCTGCCATTGGCGAACTCATGCCTGCCTGCGGCGGCTACGGCCACCGCCGGGCCGGGCAATGCGTGGTCTATGGCCCCCTGGCCCAGGAGATTCTGGAAGGCCTGATGGCCAGTTTGAAGTCCCCGAAGTAGGACTCCCCCCCCCCCCCGGCCGCCTCCCTGCCGGCTACCTGCCTGCGTTGGTGGGGGAAGAGAGCACCCGCGCCGTGCACACCACCGGCGGTGCGGCGGGCCGGCCACGGAAATTCACCAGGATCATCCCGGCGAACTTGGGGCCCTTGTAGAATTCCACCCGGTAGATGGTGCCCTGCACGTCCACGGAGAACCGGGACTGAATGTCCGCATTCGTCAGCAGCACGCCATGCTCGCTTTCCTGACCGCCCGAAGGCGGCGCGTAGCCGATGACATTCACGCGCACCTCTGGCAGCGCTTCCACCAGGAACGACTCCCGCACGCCCACCATCTGCCCGATGCCCACCTGCCGGCGTTGGCCGTCAATGCGCATGGGCACGGACTGCAGGCTCTCATCATAGTCAAAATATTCCGGCCGCAGCCGGGTGAGAACCTTGTTGCCATGGTAGACCGTGTACTCCTCCCCCGCGCCCAGCACCGTCACCCGAGGACTGGAGGCGGCAAAGGGCATGTCTGCATCCTTCTTCAGGGGGAAGTAGTTGAGCTGACTGCGGACATTCTCCAGATCCAGGAAGATGCGGTTGTCGTAGAAGGCCAGGTTCAGGTTTTCGTGGATCACCCGCTCCACATCGGCGGGGGTGATGTCGAAATCCCGGGTGAACTCGATGCCCATGCGGCGCATGAAGGCTTCCAGGGCCAGCAGATGATAATAGGTGCGCTGGGCGTGGGACAAATCCTTGCTGGCTTCCACGCCAAAGGCGGGTTTGCCATGGGTGATGGCAAAATAGGTGAGGGTTTTTTCCATCTCCCGGTCGCCCAGGCGCGTTTCCGTGTTCTTCACATGGTAGACGTGCAGGGCGTTAAGCAGCTTGCTGTTCACCTGGGCGGCCACATGGCGGGCCAGGTTGCCCAGATTGCCCAGGTGATTATGGTCTGGACAGTTGTCCAGCTCTTCCTGGTCGATGATGACGCTCTGCCCCCAGCGGGCCGGGTTAAGCATGCTGTTGATGGCCGTGGGCCGATAATAGCCGCTGCCATCGTGCAGATTCAAGATCAGATCCACCTCCGGCGCCAGGATGGCATCCTTGATGGACATGATGGTCTTGTAGTCCGGATCATCGGGGGCGATGAAGGCGAATTTGCGGTTCATGTCGCCATGAAATCCGCGCGTGGAAAGGATAATGCTGGGGAAGCTCAGGTTTGGCGCCACCCAGACGTTGCCCTTGGTGAAGTTGTACCGCGTGGTCAGCAGGGACGCCGCCGTAAATCCGCCGGGCTCATCACCCTGAATGCCTCCCACCACCAGCAACGTGGGGCCATGGCCCGGCCCCATGCGATGCATGGTGTAGTCCAGGGGGCCAAGGTGCTTGGCCGAGGCCACGGAAACTACGCACAGTAACAGACCAACCATCGCCACAAGGCGCATCAACTTTCCCCCTGGCAATCGATGTGACGGGATGTGCACGCATGCACGCTGCAGCTCCATGGGCTCACTTGGCTCCTGGCTCGGTGGTTCACCGGGTTCTCGCCGGATCTCGGATCCATCCCCGCGAAGGGTCTCCAGGAATGGCGCCAGGCCATGCGGAGAATCACAGGCGGCGACGGCATGGATCATGGCGCTCCGTGCGGGAGCACCCTAGCCCAGTTTGCCAGGAAAAGAAAGCCGATCCCCCCGCCTGTGCCGGCCGAACACCCTCCCCCGGCAGGTTCCCCCCCGGGTGACGACCGGAAGCCCGCCCCCCTGCGCCAAGCCACCCCTCCTGCGGGCATCCGGAAAAAATCACAACATTCCCCTTGACGTTGCCCGCCCGTTTGCATAAGAAGCATCTCTCCGTTGGCGGCATCCACCAGGCAGCCGACGGCACGATGTTCCCCGGTAGCTCAATCGGCAGAGCGGGTGGCTGTTAACCACTAGGTTGGCGGTTCGAGTCCGTCCCGGGGAGCCAGACATCAAAACCGTACTTCGAGGCGGTTCTTATTTAAGGGAAAGCCCTGGGCCGATGAGGTTCAGGGCTTTCGTCTTTTCTGCA